>NZ_JAALFQ010000001.1:0-269673 GCF_011800365.1 Pantoea sp. EKM103V
AGAAGTGAAACGCCGTAGCGCCGATGGTAGTGTGGGGCCTCCCCATGCGAGAGTAGGGAACTGCCAGGCATCAAATTAGTTCCTTTTCCCCTGACAAGGAAAACAATAGGAACAAACAGCTATCAGCCATCTGTTGACAGCTGTGAAAGAACCGGTGGAGCGGTAGTTCAGTTGGTTAGAATACCTGCCTGTCACGCAGGGGGTCGCGGGTTCGAGCCCCGTCCGTTCCGCCACTTAATTGGAAAGCCCTGACTTAACGGTCAGGGCTTTTTCCATTGCAGCAAATACTGCCCGGAAAGCCCTCCCTGAACGCAGGCATCCTCACCGGACCAGGGCGCATATCAGATGCGCCAGGGTTGTTCAGCACTCCACTCGCTGAGGAAGTCAATAAAGGCGCGCACACGCTGGCTGACGCCAGTATCACTGTAATAAACCGCATTGAACGGCATCTCGACCGGCAGGCGCTGGTCTGCCAGCACTTCAACCAGCGTTCCCTCCGCAATTTCACGATCGATCATATATTCCGACAGACAGGCGATACCATTACCCGTGAGACAGAGCTGTTTAATCGTCTCTCCGCTGTTGGAGGATAAAGCCCAGTCGATATCATAGAGCTCACCGCTGTCACGGGCGACGGGCCAGCGATTAAGCCGGGGCGAGTCCTCAAAGCCCAGGCAGTGATGACGATCAAGCTCAGCCACGGTGTGCGGCACGCCATGCTCCCGAAGATAGGCGGGCGACGCAACCAGTTTACGAAAGCTGTTAAACAGCAGACGGGCGCGCAGGGTAGAGTCAGTCAGATTACCGGCGCGGATAGCGATATCCACTTTTCGCTCGATGAGATTGATAAAACTTTCCGAGGAGATTAACGAAAGCCTCACCCCTGGATAGCGGGCACGGAAAGGCTTTATCATCGGCATCAGCAAATGCAGAATTACCGGCGTCGCGGCATCAACGCGCAAAAGGCCTTTTGGCTCCTGCAGGCTCTCAATCAGGTCGCTCTCCGCCGTCGTCATCTCCTGCAAAAAGCGCTGAACATGACGAAAATAACGCTCTCCCTCCTGCGTCAGTGCCAGCTGCCGGGTGGTGCGGGTGAGCAGGGCGATGCCCAGCTTGTTCTCCAGCTTTTTAATCGTTCTGCTGACGGCTGAGTTCGCCATCTGCAGCTGTTCAGCAGCGCGACTGAAACTTCCGCTTTCTACTACGCTGACAAACACTTTTAGTTCGTCAGAAGATGCCTTCATTTAACCTCCCTGCACGGACGTGGCGATGACGCGACGCGATGGCCGATAGTGCTGTGGTTCCAGTATAGAGGTCTGGTCAGCAATGACCGCACGAATCATGCCTCCCCGCGTTTTGTTCAACGTCTGCAAAGGCGCTGTTTTATTCTGGAAAAGGGGGCTGAATTCTGACATTGACCTGCATCCATTGAAACCCCGGTCTAAAATCCCTATAACAGACAGGTGTTATCTGTTTTTGAATCATCAGCCAGGCGGGAAAGTGCGCAAAAAAACTTATGCAATGCGATATGTGGCGGGACAACCTGTGGAACAGATCTTTCCACCGGGTGCGATGCTCCATCTCGGTCAGGCACTGCCACCCGGCGCTCCCTTGCCCGCGCATCCGAATCTTAAGGTTCTGGTGTGGAACATCTTCAAGCAGCAGCGTGCAGACTGGATGTCGGTGCTGGAGGGGTTTGGTAAGGACGCGCACCTGGTTTTACTTCAGGAGGCGCAGACGACGCCGGAGCTGGTACGGTTTGCGACGAGTAATTATCTGGCTGCCGATCAGGTTCCCGCCTTTGTGCTGCCTCAGCACCCCTCTGGCGTGATGACGCTCGCTTCTGCCCATCCGGTCTACTGTTGCCCGCTGCGTGAGCGTGAGCCGCTGCTGAGGCTGGCTAAATCGGCGCTAGTCACGGCCTATCCTCTGCCCACCGGTGAAATGCTGATGGTCGTGAATATCCACGCCGTTAACTTCAGCCTGGGCGTCGACGTCTACAGCAAACAGCTGGGCCCGATAGGGGAGCAGATTATGCATCATCGCGGTCCGGTGATCATGGCCGGAGACTTTAATGCCTGGAGCCGTCAGCGCATTAACGCGCTCTACCGCTTTGCCCAGCGCATGAAGCTGGAAGAGGTGATGTTCACTGCCGACCACCGCCGTAAAGCGTTTGGTCGCCCGCTGGATTTTGTCTTTTATCGCGATCTCAGGGTGAGTGAGGCCTCAGTACTGGTGACGCGGGCTTCCGACCATAATCCTTTACTGGTGGAGTTCAGTTCAGGACGGGAGTCCGGGGTAGACAGGAAAGAGTAAAGCGAGGGTACAGCGCAGACGGCTGCGGATGAATAAAAGAAAAAGGCTGACAATTGTCAGCCTTTTCAACGTATCAGGTATCAGGTGTCGCGTTATTATTCACAAACAGCGTTAAATTATCGCCGGGCTGAATATCTTTCGCGCTGTCCAGCACACTGTTCCAGCGCATCACGTCTTTGATATTGACGCCGTGATGCCGTGCAATACTGTCAAGAGAATCACCCTTACGAACACGATAGGTGATGCTGTTGCCGTTATCAGCCAGTCGGGTGCCATTCGAACCGATAGTCAGCGTCTGACCCGGTCGGATATCGGCACCGCGCAGGTTATTATCCTGCTTCAGTGTGGAGACGCTAACGCCAAGCTTCGCGGCAATACCCGAGAGCGTATCACCCCGTCGCACCTTGTACCCGCCGCTCGCGCTCGCTTTCGCAAGCTGAGTTGGCTGTACGGCTGCGATGTCACCGGACGCCAGTGAGTTACGCAGTCTGGCGACGTTCGACTTCGGCACCATAATATAGTGCGGGCCGTTTGGCGCGGTTGCACCGCCTTTGTAGCCGGTATTGAAGCTCTTCAGTTTCGTGAGCGACATACCTGCCATTTCGGCAGCCTGCGTCAGCTGTATCTGCTGACCCACTTCCACCCGTGCCAGTGCACGACTTTCGTTGGGTGTCGGCAGTTTGATACCGTAACGCTTGTTATGTTTGAGCAGTTCACTCAGAGCTAACATTTTCGGCACATACACCGTGGTTTCGCGTGGCAACGATAAGTGCCAGAAGTCAGTCGGCTTACCGCGCGCCTTATTCTGTTTTATCGCTTTGAGTACACGTCCTTCACCACTGTTGTAAGCGGCAATGGTTAATAACCAGTCACCGTCAAACATGGTGTTAAGACGCTGCATCATATCCAGCGCAACCCGTGTGGATGCGACAACATCCCGTCGCCCATCGTAATACTGGTTCTGTTTCAGACCATAATTTCGACCCGTTGAGGCAACTATCTGCCAGATACCAGCGGCATTGGCGGATGAGGTTGCGCGAGGGTCAAAAGCGCTCTCCACTATGGGTAGCAGTACCAGTTCCATCGGCATTTTACGTTTCTGTATCTGCTCGACTATCCAGTACATGTACGGCTCTGCCCGTAATGTTACATCGTGGAGATAGCTCTTATTTTTTAAAAATTTACTTTTTTGTTCGCGGATTGCCGGGTTTTCCGGAATCCCCATCTTCAACTCGTCACTAATGAAACTCCAGAGATCTGCGTCTGCTGCGAGGCCAGTTCCATCTTCCTGCCATCGCGGCGACAAAAACTCGTCTCCGTACTTTCCATTTTCACCTTGACCAGCTGAAGACAGGCTCTGTGCATGCTGTTCGGGGATATTGGCATCGTTCCTCGACGCCTGACATCCTACCAGCAAGACTGAGGCGAGTAAGATCGCTTTAGCCTTCATGTGTGTGTCAATAGTTCGCTTAAAAGACGAGCAACTATACGTGACGACTTTTCACAACACAACCCGAAAAATCAAAAAGCGTCTTTCTTCTCGCGTAGAACGGCAAATGTGTGCCATACGGGTTCATCATTCACGTTAACGTTTAACGCCCTTTGCAAATCAATATCTTGCGTGCGGAGAAATAAATTTATTGACCGTTCGTGCCCCAGTTTTGTGGGCAGACTAATGCCATTTTCGGCGCGTAAGTCCTTAATTTTCTGATATTCGGCCATTATTTGCGGGTCATGGGGCAGAATAGCCGCAGCAAACTTCAGGTTAGATAAAGTATATTCATGCGCGCAGCAGACCAGCGTTTCATCCGGAAGCTGATTAAGCTTTTGAAAGGATTCATACATCTGCTCTGCTGTGCCTTCGAAAAGACGTCCGCAGCCACCCGAAAAGAGTGTGTCGCCACAGAAAAGATAAGGTGAGCTGTAATATGAGATATGTCCTAAAGTGTGACCAGGGGTATGAATCACCCCGAACGTCAGGCCGAGCACCGTCACCTGATCGCCCTCGCTGACCACCGTTCTGGCCCCTTTGGCAACCGTTTCCTGCGGGCCGTAAACTTCGAGCGCCGGGAAATGCTCACACAGTGTTTTCACCCCACTCGTATGGTCGTTGTGGTGGTGAGTTAACAGAATCGCCACCGGCTGCCAGCCGTTAGAGGCCATTTTTTCTAATACCGGCTGAGCTTCACCGGGATCGACAATCAGACACTGACCTTCATCATTATTCAGCGTCCAGATGTAGTTGTCCTGCAACGCAGGAATACTGGTAAGATTCATCATCACCTCTAGCAGGTCGTAGGAATAAGGAAGAGCGTAAAGCATGAAGCCCGCGAAAACACGCCAGATTCTGAACGCTCCGCTATCGTGGCGCGATATGCCGTGGGGAGACTATTTCCGCGACGCGCTGACCCAGCAGCTTCAGCCTTACCTCGGAAAGCTTTATGGCTTTCATATGCTTAAGCTTGGCAACCTCAGCGCAGAAATCAACACCGAACACTGTGCTATTTCACATCAGGTCAACGTGGGCAGCGAGGGCGAGCTGTTACAGGTGCTGGCTGACCCCCTGCAGCTTCCCTTTGAGTCTAAGTCGATTGATGCCTGTCTGCTGGCGCATACGCTGGCCTGGAGCCAGGATCCGCATCGGGTGTTGCGTGAAGTGGACAGGGTACTCATTGACGACGGCTGGATGATCATCAGCGGCTTCAATCCCTTCAGCCTGCTCGGGGTCACGAAAATGATTCCGGGGTTAGGCCGTAAGGCGCCCTGGAGCGGACGGATGTTCAGCCAGATGCGTCTGCTCGACTGGCTGAGCCTGCTGAACTATGAGGTGGTTTACCGCACCCGGTTTCAGGTGGTGCCGTGGCATCGGCAGGGGGGAAAACTGATCAGCGCCCACTTACCGGCGCTGGGATGCCTGAATATTGTCGTGGCACGTAAACGCACCTTCCCGCTGCTGCCGACACGGGCGAAGAAGAGCATGAGCCCCAGCCAGATCCGCCAGACCGTCAATGCTACCCGCCAGTTCCGGCAGGCAGACGATCAGGACTCGCTCTTGTAACCGATATCTTCAAAGGCGGGATTTTCCGCCGCGCTGCGCGCCAGCACGTCGCAGCGCTCATTCTCGGGATGTCCCGCGTGGCCTTTGACCCACTCCCACTGAATCTTGTGGGTGCTGAGGGCCTGGTCGAGACGCTGCCAGAGGTCGACATTCTTCACCGGTTTTTTATCCGCGGTTTTCCAGCCGCGTTTTTTCCAGTTATGGATCCAGCTGGTAATTCCCTGACGCACATACTGGCTGTCGGTACTGAGCACCACATCGCAGGGCTGCGTCAGCGCTTCAAGCGAAATAATGGCCGCCATCAGTTCCATCCGGTTATTGGTGGTGAGGCGATAGCCCGCGCTGAAGGTTTTCTCATGCTGGCCATAACGTAAAATCGCCCCGTAACCGCCGGGACCGGGATTTCCAAGACAGGATCCATCGGTGAATATTTCTACCTGTTTGCGCATCTCTGGTAGACTTCCTCTCAAAAGCGTCAAGTCTGACATAAAACGGGTCTTATGAGCACTGCAAATAACCGCCAGATCGTACTCGATACTGAAACCACCGGCATGAACATGATCGGGGTCCATTATGAGGGGCACCGCATCATTGAGATTGGTGCGGTCGAGGTGATTAACCGTCGCCTGACCGGCAACAATTTCCATATGTACCTGAAGCCCGATCGGCTGGTCGATCCGGAAGCCTTCGGCGTTCACGGGATTGCAGATGAGTTCCTTGCCGACAAACCGATGTTCAGCGAGATTGCGGATGAGTTTCTCGACTATATCCGCGGCGCCGAGCTGGTGATCCATAACGCGCCGTTCGATATCGGCTTTATGGATTACGAGTTCTCAAAGCTGAATCGCGGCATTGAGAAAACCGAAACCTTCTGCAAAGTGACCGACAGCCTGGCGCTGGCGCGGCGCATGTTTCCCGGCAAGCGTAACAGCCTGGATGCGCTCTGTTCGCGTTATGAGATAGACAACAGCAAGCGAACGCTGCACGGCGCACTGCTCGATGCCGAGATCCTGGCGGACGTGTTCCTGACCATGACCGGCGGGCAGACTTCACTGTCGTTTTTATCCGAAAGTGAAAGCGCCCGTCAGGCGCAGGGCGAGAGCATTCAGCGCATCGTACGTCCCGTCTCGGCACTGCGTGTGGTGACGGCCAGCGACGAGGAGATCGTTGCCCATGAGTCACGTCTGGATCTGGTCATGAAAAAGGGCGGCAGCTGCCTGTGGCGCGGCTGAATGACGGAAATTTGTGGATAAAATCAACGGCGAGCTGAAAAAAACGGCAAACGATCGCGTCGTCAGGAAAAAGCGTTGACGCCGCAACGGCCTGCCATTACTATGCGCCTCGTTCTCGACGGGGAACAAAGCGCGGAGCGGTAGTTCAGTTGGTTAGAATACCTGCCTGTCACGCAGGGGGTCGCGGGTTCGAGCCCCGTCCGTTCCGCCAATCTCTTTAAAAAAGCCGATTCAGAAATGAATCGGCTTTTTGCTGTCTGCGATTCCGTGGCGGGTTACTCTTTCTGCGCCACGACCTCACCCTGCCAGCGCATACTGTCTGCCGCTTCACGCTCTTCACGGGCGATAAAGCGGTAGCAGCCTGCCGCCAGACCGGCTCCGATAAACCAGCTGAAGTTCGCCACCTGATGCAGGGAAGGGATGAAGCTGATCACCAGGCAGATGGCTACAGACGGCAGCAGCGCGGCAATCGCTTTAGGGTTAAACCCGCCGCGATACCAGTACCGGCCCGCTGGCGTGGCGTTAAACAGGTCGTCGACCGAGATGCGTCCGCGTTTGATCAGGTAGAAATCAGTCAGCAGAATCCCGAACAGCGGCCCGATAAAGGAGCCCAGGACATCCAGGGTGTAGTGAATCAGTTCAGGCGACTGGAACAGGTTCCACGGCGTTAACAGCACCGAGCCCACCGCGGCGATCATCCCGCCGGTGCGGAAGCTGATCTTCTGCGGTGAACAGTTAGAGAAGTCGAAGGCGGGTGAGACAAAGTTCGCCACAATGTTGATGCCGATAGTGGCGGTAATCATCGTCAGCAGCCCAATCGCTACCGCCAGGTCGTTGCCGACCATGCTCACGGTCTCGATCGGATCGGTGATCATTTTACCAAACAGCGACTGGGTGCCCGACACGATGACCACCGTCACCACGGAGAAGAGCAGGAAGTTAAACGGCAGGCCCCAGCGGTTGCCACGACGGATCTCTGACATGCTTTTGCCGTAGCGGGAGAAGTCACCGAAATTCAGCAGCGGCCCGGAGAAGTAGGAGACGACCAGCGCGGTTGCGGTAATCATCTGCCACGTCTGCTCGCCCGGGGTGAGTGATTTACTGGCGAGGGTAAAAGAGATCCCATCAAAGCCGGTCTTGTATACAATCCAGCCCGCCAGCGCCACCATCACCACATAGACAGCCGGACCCGCCACATCGATAAACCGTTTGATGGCGCTCATGCCATGCCAGAAGACCATCGCCTGCAGCAGCCACATCACGCCAAAGCAGCACCAGCCCAGCAGCGACAGGCCAAGCCAGTGTGGCTCGGTCATTGAGTTCAGTGACGGGGCGAACTTCAGCAGAACCAGCATCAGCGCGTTCGCCGCCAGATAGGTCTGGATGCCATACCAGGCAAAAGCGATCAGCCCGCGGATGACCGCCGGAATATTCGCGCCAAACACGCCAAACGCCTGACGGCAGATCACCGCATAGGGAACGCCTGCCATCTGGCTCGGTTTTGCCACCAGATTGGCACAGATCTGCACGATGCAGATCCCGGCCAGCAGGCAGAGCAGCACCTGCCAGCTGGCTAATCCCAGCGTGAAGAAGCTGGCCGCCACCACATAGCCGCCCATGCTGTGGACATCTGACATCCAGAACGAAAAAATGTTGTACCACGACCAGTTCTGGTCGCGGGTGGGCGCCAGATCGTCGTTACAGAGACGTGGGCTGTAACTGGCGTTAGCGTCAGAGGCCGTGCTGGCCACCGTGGAATGATTTGGCATGAAACCTGCTCCTATACCCGAGAGTGAAATGAATAATCTGGTAAAGGCGTATTGCAGGATTCAGGCCAGATTTCTTTTCCTGTATACAATATTTGCTGTTCACGTATACGATATGTGGCGTACAGAGAGCTTCCGGAGCAGGTAATGTCAAGTAAAACAGGCCAGCGAGACGCCGCCAGAACGCAGGATAAAGATGAAGGGATCTACCAGGCGCTGATGACCGCCATTGTGGAGCATCAGCTGCCGCCGGGCAGTAAACTGCCGGAAGAGGCGCTCTCCGGCGTGTTTGGAGTAAGCCGCACTGGCATTCGCAAAGTACTGCAGCGCCTTGCGGCGGTGCAAATGGTCACCCTGACGCCCAAACGTGGTGCGCAGGTCGCCACCCCTGGCGTTGAAGAGGCGCGGGAGATCTTCGCCACCCGCAGTTTAATGGAGTGCGCCAATCTGCACGCCGTGCTGGCCCATCTGCAGCCCCCGCATCTGGTGGCGCTGGAACAGCTTATCGCACAGGAGAATCAGGCCCACGCCGCGCATGATGGCCCGGCAGCCATCCGGCTTTCGGCAGCCTTTCATATTCAGCTGCAGGCGATTTCCGGCAATCAGGTGCTCACCGGCATGGTGACCAGCCTCACGCAGCGCTCGTCGCTGGTGATTGCCGCCTATGGCGCGCCGTGGCAGCGCGGCTGCCGCTGTGACGACCACACACATCTGCTGACCCTGTTACGGGCACGTGCGCTGCAGCCACTGACTGAGGCGCTGCAGCACCATTTTGAGCATATTGTTTCCAGCCTGCACTTTGAGCGCAGCGGTGAAACGCTGCCCGACTTTTCACGACTGTTTGCCACGGGCAAAGGAGCGGCCTCATGAGCCTGATTCAGGTCATTAACCCCAACACCAGCCTGGCGATGACCGAAACCATCGCTCAGGCTGCCCGTGCGGTTGCCGCACCCGGCACCGACATTCTGGCCGTTTCACCCTCGCAGGGTGTGCCTTCCATTGAAGGGCATTTTGATGAGGCGATCGCGGCCATCGGGGTGCTGGAGCAGGTCAGGCTGGGGCGGGAGCAGGGCGTCAGCGGACATGTGATTGCCTGTTTTGGCGACCCGGGATTACTGGCGGCGCGCGAGCTGGCCAGCGGGCCGGTCATCGGTATCGCAGAAGCGGCGATGCACACCGCCACGCTGCTGGCGACGCGCTTTTCGATTGTCACCACGCTGCCGCGCACGCTGGTGATTGCCCGTCATCTTCTGCAGCAGTATGGCTTTACCCATCACTGTGCCGCGCTGCATGCCATCGATCTGCCGGTACTGGCGCTGGAGGATGGCAGCGGACTGGCGCAGGAAAAAGTGCGTGAGCGTTGCCTCCAGGCCAAACGGGAAGATGGCAGCGGCGCGATTGTGCTCGGCTGTGGCGGCATGGCGACGCTGGCCGCCTCCCTGACGCAGGAGCTGGGGCTGCCGGTGATTGATGGCGTCGGCGCGGCCGTAAAAATGGTGGAGTCGCTGGTGGCGCTTGGCTTTGGCACCAGCAAACATGGCGATCTGGCCTGGCCTTTGCAGAAACCTCTCTCAGGTGCGTTTCAGCATCTAAACTAACGGAACTTTCCAGACAGAAGACAGGAAGCGAGTAATGACTGACGCTGCAGAGAAGAAAGAGTACAGCTTTAACAAAAACTATCCGCGCGATTTGATCGGTTATGGTGCTCATCCGCCGCACGCCGCCTGGCCCAACAATGCCCGGGTGGCGGTGCAGTTTGTCCTGAATTACGAAGAGGGGGCGGAGAACAGTGTGCTGCACGGTGACGCCGGCTCCGAGCAGTTCCTCTCCGACATCATCGGTGCCGCCAGCTATGCCGACCGTCATATGTCGATGGAGTCACTCTATGAGTACGGCTCGCGCGCCGGTTTCTGGCGCATCCACAATGAATTTCAGAAGCGCGGTCTGCCGCTGACCGTGTTTGGCGTGGCGATGGCGCTGGCGCGTCATCCGGAGGTTGTCGAAGCGATTAAACAGGCGGACTACGATGTGGTCAGTCACGGCTGGCGCTGGCTCCACTATCAGGGCGTGGATGCGAAAACCGAACGTCAGCATATGCAGCAGGCGGTGGATGTGCTGACCGATCTGTTTGGGAAAGCCCCAACCGGCTGGTATACCGGACGTGACAGCCCGAACACGCGCCGGCTGGTGGTGGAGCAGGGCGGCTTCAGCTACGACAGCGACTACTACGGCGACGACCTGCCGTTCTGGACGCAGGTGACATGTCAGGATGGCACGGTTAAGCCGCACCTGATTATTCCCTACACCCTGGAGTGCAATGACATGCGCTTTGCCTCGCCGCAGGGATTTAACACCGCCGAGCAGTTCTTCACCTACCTGCGTGACAGCTTCGATGTGCTGTATGAAGAGGGGGAGACCGCGCCGAAGATGATGTCGATCGGGATGCACTGTCGTCTGCTGGGGCGTCCGGGCAAATTCCGTGCGCTGCAGAATTTCCTCGACCACATTCAGCAGCATGACGACGTCTGGATCTGCACCCGCCAGCAGATCGCCGATCACTGGATCGCGACACACCCGGCACCCTAAGCCGGTTCCGGTGCGTCGCCTCCCTCGGGCCAGGCGACGCACCGGCGATAATCAGCTCATCAGACTGACCTGGGCGGCCACAATGCACCAGCCGTGCGGCATGCGAACCCAGGTCTGCTGCTGACGGCCGATTTTATCACTGCCGGCACGGGTAAATTCAGTGCTGCAGACCGCATAATCCTCGCCAAAGGTGGTGATCACCGTATTCCGCAGCGTCCGGTCGAGGCCCGCAGCGGGACGTGCAGCCCGGAAGGCGCGAATCTCATCGATGCCATACAAATTTTCACCGGCCCCGAGGCGTACGGTGCGCGGGTCGTGCCAGAAAAGCGCATCCAGTTCAGCCACGTCATTGCTCACCAGCGCCTTTTCGTAACGCCAGAACTGCGCCGTCACCTCGCTGACCACCTGCGGTAAATTAATCACTCTGTTCATCAGGCTCCTGCCATCGTGATTTGCGGCAGGGTGATGCCGCGTTGTTCCAGTGTCCAGGCGGCACGTAATGCCGCCGCTTCATTAAACGGGCGGGCGATAAGCTGTAACCCAATCGGCAGGCCGCTTCGGGTCGCCAGCGGAACGGTACAGACCGGCAGTCCCAGGAAGGAGATGGGCTGCGTCAGCATGCCCATGCTCGCTTTGGCGGGCAGCGATTCACCCTGAATTGACAGCGTCTGCTGACCGATGGTGATCGCGCTGCAGGGGGTTGCCGGGGCGATCAGCACATCGAAGCGATCAAACAGCGGCAGCACCTGCTGCTGGAAATGACGACGAAAGCGCTGGGCCTGCACATACCAGGCGCCGGGCATCATCGCGCCGGCCAGCAGACGCTCGCGTGAGTTGGGTTCAAACACCTCAGGCTTCTGACGCAGGGCAGGCAGATAGTGATTTCCCCCCTCGGCGGCGGTCATGATAAAGGCTGCCGAACGGGCCAGCTCCGCCTCCGGCATCACCACCTCCTCCTGCGCCTCCAGCGCGGCTGCGACGGTGGCCACCGCCGCGCGGGCGTCCTCATCGCACCAGCGGGCAAAAAAACCGCCCAGCACGCCACAGCGCAGCCCTTCACTGCCCTGCGACAGGCCGGGCAGCGTGGCCTCTGGCGGCCGGACGGCCTGAAACGCATCTGCGGGGTCTGCGCCCTGCAGCAGGTCATAAACCAGCGCCAGGTCTTCCACCCGCCGGGCCAGCGGGCCGATATGATCGAGGCTGGCAACAAAGGGGTGGCTGCCGCTGCGTGACAGCCGGCCAAAAGTGGGTTTCAGGCCAAAAATACCGCACAGCGACGCGGGCACCCGGATTGAGCCGTTGGTATCGGTGCCCAGCGAAAAGTGAACCAGCCCGGCGGCCACGGCGGCAGCCGCCCCCCCGGACGAGCCGCCCGCGACGCGGCTTAAATCGCGTGGGTTACGGGTCGGGCCGTAATGGCTGTTCTCGGTGGTGAAACCATAGGCGTAGGCATCCATATTCAGCATGCCCGACAGCAGCGCGCCAGCGTGGCGCAGTTTGCCGATGGCGAAGGCATCCGCCTGCGCCGCGGGGCGGTCGCTGAACAGCCTGGCGCCTGCCAGCGTGCTGTGACCCGCCACATCAAACAGGTTCTTCACTGCATAGGGAATGCCCGCCAGCGGGGGCAGGGGCTCACCGCGCTGCCGCTGCGCATCAACCGCGCTGGCTTCTTTCAACATGCGAGGCCCGGTGATTTCCGTCCAGGCATTCAGCGCCGGGTTGTGCTGCTCAATCGCCTGCAGCGTCTGTTCGGCCACCTCGCGAGCGCTGATCTCACCCTGGCGGATCGCCTGCTGCAGCGTCTGAATCGAAACGTCACCTGTTTTCATGCCTGATACACTCCCGCCACTTCCAGCCGGTCATCAAGCGGAAACGCCATCAGTGGTGCGGCCATCTCCGCGATACGCGACAGCTGGATTAGCAGCTCGGCGCGGCGGGGATCGTCCAGCGTCAGTTGCAGGATCTGCTCCATATGGCCGATGTAGCTGGCCCACTCATGTTCATTCATGATTCACTCCTGTTTAAAAACCGGCGGCGCTGCCGTTACTGCGCGGATCGCTCGCGCCTTCAAACATGCCGTTGCAGTGACGCACAATGGCACCCGCATGACCCACGGATTCGCTGAAGTCCGGCAGGCGTTCTACCTCGTGCCCCCACTGGCGCAGCTGTGCGACGGTTTCGTCGGCAATGCGGCCTTCCAGCTTCAGCGAGTCTGATGACTGGCCCCAGGTACGCCCCAGCAGCCAGCGCGGTGCACTGACCGCCTGTTGCAGCGGCAACCCCTGAATCACATGGCGGGTAAAGATCGCTGCCTGGGTCTGCGGCTGACCATCTCCGCCCATCGCGCCATAAACCAGCGTCCGGCCATCTTTCAGCCGTGCGGCGGCGGGGTTCAGGGTATGGAAGGGCTGTTTGCCGGGTGCCAGCGCCAGCAGATGGTCAGGATCGAGGCTGAACGCGGCTCCCCGGTTCTGCCAGGTGATGCCGGTGCCGGGCAGGACGACCCCGCTGCCAAACTCGTGATAGATGCTCTGAATAAAGGAGACGGCAAGCCCGCTGCTGTCCATCACACCCATCCAGACCGTATCGCCCGGCCCGCGGCCGCTGCCCCAGTTTGCCGCCTCGCCATCTTTGATCTGGCTGGCGAGGGTGGTGAGGGCGTCGTCAGCCAGCAGCGCCTGCACATCTTCGGTGACGTGACGCGGATCGGTAATGTGCCGGTCGCGCAGCGCAAAGGCTTTTTTGGTGGCTTCCACGATGCGGTGCACCGTCTGCGCCTCGTCAGCCCCGGCCATCTCCAGGCGATCGGTAATGCCAAGGATCGCCAGCGAGACGAGGCCCTGGGTCGGCGGGGCGATATTCCAGATGTCGCCTTCGCTGTGAGCGAGGTGCAGGGGCGTGGTACGACGGGCGCGATGCTGCTGCAGATCGGCCAGGGTGACCGGCATGCCAAGCGTGGCCATTTCATCAGCCATATGGTGCGCCAGCGGGCCGCGATAGAAGCTGTCCAGCCCCTGTTCGGTAAGCTGGCTCAGGGTCTGTGCCAGCGCAGGCTGGGTAAAACGGCTGCCAGGCTGCGGCACCTCGCCATCAGGCATAAAAGTGGCGCTGAAGCCGGGCTGATGCTGTAACTCACTGCGGAAGTTCGTCGTGGCGGCGGTCTGAGAGGCGGTGACCGGAATACCGTCCGCGGCGTAGCGAATCGCATCGCGCAGCAGACGCGCCAGCGGCAGCAGCGGGCTGCCGGATTCTGCGGCGAGGGTCAGCGCCTCCTGCCAGCCGCTGACCGTACCGGCGACGGTCAGCGCCGCTTTCGGCCCGCGATGAGGAATTCTGGGGTGACCGGCATAGAGATCCGGATGCGCCAGTGAACCGGCGGCACCGCTGGCGTCGATAGCGACGGGATCGCCGCCGGGTGGCAGGATCAGCCAGAACCCATCCCCGCCCAGCCCATTCATGTGCGGGTAGACCACGGCGATAGTCGCGGCTGCCGCCACCATCGCTTCGATGGCGTTGCCGCCGTCACGCAGCACCGCCAGCGCGCTCTCACTCGCCAGATGGTGCGGCGTCACCGCCATGCCCATCGGCGCCATATTACTCTGAATCATCTTTTTCTCGTTCTTCGGGTAACAGAACCGATAGCAAAGCAAGAGCTGTTCCAGTTTTTAGCCTGAGCTGACATTGCGCCGGTTAACCTGGCGTAAATTGTGCTAGCTTCTGCTGAAACAAAAGTTACAGGGTGCGATATGAAACAGCTTGATGAACGACTCCGGAGTCACTATCCCCAGCTCTCGCCGCAGGAGCAGCGCATTGCCGACTTCGTGTTTGACCACTTCGATGATCTGATCAGCTACAACAGCGCCGAGCTGGCGCGGCTCAGCGGCGTGTCGAAAGCCACGGTCAGCAGGCTGTTTAAGCGTCTGGGATATGAGAAGTACAAGGATATGCGCGATGAGCTGCGCATCCTGCGTCAGAGCGGCATGCCGCTGACCGATAACCGGGATGCGGTGCAGGGCAACACGCTGCTGGCGCGCCACTACAAGCAGGAGATGGCGAACCTGACACAGTGGGTCAACAGCCTGGATGCCCGCCAGTTTAACGATGTGATCCAGCAGCTGGCGCAGGCGAAGCGCGTCTTTATCATCGGCATGCGCAACGCCTATCCGGTGGCGCTGCATCTGCGACAGCAGCTGGTGCAGGCGCGCTCGCAGGTCTTTATCCTGCCGCAGCCAGGCCAGACGCTGGCAGAGGAGCTGGTGGATATCACCCCGGAGGATATGGTGGTGGTGATGGCGTTTCGCCGCCGTACCCGCATCATCCGTCCGCTGATGCAGCAGCTTCAGGCGGCCGGAATACCGCTGCTGGCGCTGTGTGAGCCGCAGGCGCAGACGGTCACTGCGCTGGCACGCTGGCAGCTCTGCACGCCGCTCGACAGCGTTTCCGCCTTCGACAGCTACGGCTCGGCCATGAGTCTGATTAACCTGATTGCCAATGCGCTGCTGCATGAAATGCTGGCGCAGGGGCGGCAGCGTATTCATCAGATCGCCGATCTCTACCAGCAGTTCGACGAGCTGGAGCACCGTTAACAGGCACCATTTTGGTGCTTTGCCCCATTTCAGTACACGCCCGCCCGCGGCGTAATCCTCCCCGGTTACGCCCCTTTTTCAGTGAACTCTTTGCCGCTTAACCCTTTTTCCGCCGCGGCCCTTGTTGGCACATTAGTTGCAGATTGCCTGTTAAAGAATCTTTTGTTTCATCACATTTCACCGGGGTGCATAATGAAAAAAGTTTTAATGGCGGTTGCAACAGCGGCATTACTGATGGCACAGGCGGGAAGCGCACTGGCCGATCAACTGCAGGACATTCAGAAGCGCGGTGTGATCCGCGTGGCCGTTCCGCAGGATTTCCCGCCGTTTGGCTCGGTCGGTACCGATCTGCAGCCGCAGGGGTATGACATCGACATGGCGAAGTACCTGGCGAAGCAGATGAAACTTAAGTTGCAGCTGGTGCCGGTCAGCAGCGCCAACCGGGTGCCTTATCTGCAAACCGACAAGGTCGATCTGGTGATCTCCAGCATGGGTAAAAATGCGGAGCGTGAAAAAGTGATCGACTTTACCCGCGCCTATGCGCCGTTCTTCCTGGGCGTCTTCGGACCGAAAGGTGATGAGATCAAAGCGGCCAGCGCGCTGAGCGGCAAGTCGATTGGCGTTACCCGCGGCGCGGTAGAGGATATGGTGCTGAGCGAAGTGGCACCGAAAGATGCGCAGGTGAAACGTTACGAAGATAACAACACCACCCTATCGGCGTATCTCTCCGGCCAGGTGCAGTATGTCGCCACCGGCAACCTGGTGGTCGCCGCCATTGCCCGCCAGAATCCGGAAAAAGCGCCGGTCGCTCAGTTTATGCTGAAAGATTCGCCCTGCTTTATCGGTCTGAAGAAAGATGAGCCTGCGCTGAAGGCGAAGGTGAATGCGCTGATTGAGCAGGGGATTAAAGATGGCACCCTGAACAAGCTGTCCGAAGAGTGGCTGAAAGCGCCACTGCCCGCCAGCCTGGGCGCATGAGGACAGATTCATGACCGGGCAACTTAACTTTACCGCGTTGTGGCCCTACTGGCCGGAGCTGCTTTCCGGCCTCTGGGTCACCATTCAGCTGACGCTGCTGGCGACCACCGGTGGGGTGGCGATTGGCATCGCAGGCGCGGCGCTGCGCAGCGGTAAACCGGGCTGGCTGAGCCGCCTCTGGGGCCTCTATGTCGAGCTGATCCGTAATACGCCGTTTGTGGTGCAGCTCTTCTTTATCGTTTTTGGTCTGCCGAATCTGGGTCTGAAACTCACCGCCGGTGAGGCGGCGCTGCTGGCGATGCTGATCAACCTGGGCGCTTACAGCACCGAGATCATCCGTGCCGGCATCCAGGTGACCCCGAAAGGGCAGTGGGAAGCGGGGCGGGTGCTGGGATTGACCCGCAGCCAGACCTTTCTGCGGGTGGTGTTACCCCCTGCGCTGCAGCGGATTTATCCGGCGCTGGTGAGCCAGTGCATTATCGTGATGCTGGGGTCGTCGGTGGTGTCGCAGGTCTCCTACGAGGAGCTGACCTTCGCCGCCAACCTTATTCAGTCGCGCACTTTTCTGAGCTTTGAGGTTTATCTGGTGACCACGCTGATCTACCTGGCGTTGTCGATTGCGATGCGCCATCTGCTGCTGGCGATAGGCCGTAAATGGTTTGGAGTGCAGCCCTCATGATGACGACCTTTACCGACTGGGACATCGTGCGCAACCTGCTGCTGGCGGCGCGCTGGACCCTGTTACTGTCGCTGGTGGCCTTTGTCGGCGGAACCTTGGTGACGCTGCCTCTGCTGCTGCTGCGTCTGCTGCAGCGCAAATGGCTGACGCGTGCGATACGGGGTTACACCGCGCTGTTTCAGGGAACCCCGCTGCTGATGCAGCTGTTTCTGGCCTTTTTTGGCGTCGGCTTATTTGGCATTGATGTGGCGCCCTGGACGGCCGCCTCGCTGGCGCTGACCTTCTACACCAGCGCCTTTCTGGTGGATATCTGGTACGGCAGCATCCGCGCCCTGCCGAAAGGGCAGTGGGAAGCGTCACGCTGTCTCGGCCTGACCTTTGGTCAGACGCTGTGGCGGGTGGTTGCACCGCAGGCGATCCGTATCGGCATCGCCCCGACGGTAGGTTTTGCCGTGCAGGTTATCAAGGGCACCGCGCTGGCGTCGATTATCGGGTTTATCGAGCTGACCAAGGCGGGCACGATTCTGAACAACGTGACCTACCAGCCGTTTAAAGTTTTCGGGCTGGTGGCGCTGGGCTACTTCCTGATGTGTTATCCGCTGTCTCGCTACAGCCAGTATCTGGAGAAAAAATTCAATGCCGCTCATCACCATTAATCAGGTGCAAAAATATTACGGCGACAACCATGTGTTGAAAGGCGTGGATCTGGATATCGACATGGGAGAGGTGATCTCGATCATCGGTCGCAGCGGATCGGGCAAAAGCACGCTGCTGCGCTGTATGAACGGGCTGGAAGGCTATCAGGAGGGCAGCATCAAGCTCGGCGGCATGACCATCACCAGTCGTGACTCGCAGGCGCGTGAAATCAGCCGCTCGATTGGCATGGTGTTTCAGAACTTCAACCTCTTCCCGCACATGACGGCGCTGGAAAACGTCATGCTGGCACCGCGCCGCGTGCTGAAGAAAAGCGACGCTGAATGCCGGGCGCTGGCGACGCAGATGCTGGAGAAGGTGGGGCTGGGCGAGCGCCTTAACTATTACCCTGCCAGCCTCTCGGGCGGCCAGCAGCAGCGCGTGGCGATCGCCCGTGCGCTGGCGATGACGCCCAAAGTTTTACTCTGTGATGAGATCACCTCTGCGCTGGATCCCGAACTGGTGGGCGAAGTCCTGAAAGTGCTGGAGCAGCTGGCAGCGGAAGGCATGACGCTGATCCTCGTCACGCATGAAATGAATTTCGCCCGCGACGTGGGCGATCGAGTGGTCTTTATGCATCAGGGGCGCGTCTGGGAGCAGGGCGACAGCAAAACGCTGTTTGCGCAGCCGCAGTCGCCGGAGCTGAAGCAGTTTATCTCTTCAGTGCGTCTCTGAGTCTTAAAAAAGGAAACCCGCATGGATATCAATCATTACCCGCAAATTAATCCGCCACAGCGTCTGCTGATGGGACCCGGCCCGATCAACGCCGATCCGCGCGTGCTGCGCGCCATGTCGAGTCAGCTGCTGGGGCAGTACGACCCCGCGATGACCCACTACATGAACGAAGTGATGGCGCTCTATCGCGGCGTATTTCGCACCGAAAACCGCTGGACGCTGCTGGTTGATGGCACCTCCCGCGCCGGTATCGAAGCGATTCTGCTCTCCGCTATCCGGCCTGGTGATAAGGTGCTGGTGCCGGTGTTTGGCCGCTTCGGCCATCTGCTGTGCGAGATTGCCCGCCGCTGCCGGGCAGACGTCCACACCATCGAAGTGCCGTGGGGCGAGGTCTTTACCCCCGATCAGATTGAAGAGGCGATTAAAAAAGTGCGGCCACGCCTGCTGCTCACGGTGCAGGGCGACACCTCCACCACCATGCTGCAGCCGCTGGCGCAACTGGGTGCCATCTGTAAGCAGTATGGCGTGCTGTTCTACACCGATGCTACCGCGTCGCTGGCGGGTAACGCGCTGGAAACGGATGCCTGGGGACTGGATGCCGTCTCGGCGGGGATGCAGAAATGTCTGGGCGGGCCTTCCGGCACCTCGCCGATCACCCTGAGCGCAGAGATGGCCGCGGTGATCCGCAAACGTAAATGCGTGGAGCAGGGGATCCGCACCGAGGCGCATCAGGATGGCGAGGAGGAGATGATCTACTCCAACTATTTCGATCTCGGCATGATCATGGATTACTGGGGGCCGGAACGACTCAATCACCATACCGAAGCGACCAGCGCGCTGTTTGGCGCGCGCGAATGTGCCCGCCTGATCCTGCAGGAGGGGCTGGACAACGGCATCGCCCGTCACAAACTGCATGGTGAAGCCATGCTGAAGGGGATTCAGGGGATGGGGCTGGAAACCTTCGGCGACCTGAAAAACAAAATGAACAACGTGCTGGGCGTGATGATCCCGTCAGGCGTAAACGGCGACCAGGTGCGCAAACTGATGCTGGAGGATTTCGGCATTGAGATCGGCACCTCGTTTGGTCCGCTGCATGGCAAGGTCTGGCGCATCGGCACCATGGGCTACAACGCGCGTAAAGATTGCGTGCTGCAGACGCTGGCCGCGCTGGAAACGGTGCTGACTCACCTGGGGTATCGCACGCCGCAGGGCGCGGGAGCTCAGGCCGCCTGGGATCACTACGGGAGCCAGGCATGATGATGAGCGCCAGCGAAGCCCTCGCTGCTGCACAGCGCGTCATGGCGCGCTGTGATGCGCTGGCAGCGATTAGCGAAACGACGGAGGGCCTGACCCGCGTCTACCTGTCGCCGGAACACCTGCGCGCCAACGCCTGCGTTGGGGAGTGGATGCAGGCGGCGGGGATGACGGTCTGGCAGGATGAAGTCGGCAATATCTGTGGCCGCTACGAGGCAGCTGAAGCAGGGGCGCCCGCGCTGCTGCTCGGTTCGCATCTCGACACGGTACGTAACGCCGGTCGCTACGACGGAATGCTGGGCGTGCTCAGCGCCATCGAAACCGTACAGTGGCTTCATGAGCACCAGTGCCGTCTGCCGCTGGCGATAGAGGTGATCGGTTTCGGTGATGAAGAGGGGACCCGCTTTGGCATCACGCTGCTTGGCAGTCGCGGTATTACCGGCAGCTGGCCGCAAAGCTGGGTGACCCATCCCGATGGCAACGGCATTACCGTGGCGCAGGCGATGGCGGATGTCGGGCTCGACAGTGCGCAAATCGGCGCGGCGGCCCGACGAATAGAGGATATCGTCGGCTATCTTGAACTGCACATTGAGCAGGGCCCCTGCCTGGAGCAGGAGGATCTGGCGCTGGGCGTGGTCACGGCCATCAACGGGGCGCGTCGTCTTCACTGCCGTTTTAGCGGTGAAGCGGGCCATGCCGGCACGGTGCCGATGACCCACCGCAAAGATGCGCTGGCCGCAGCCGCCGAGTGGATGGTGTTTATTGAGCAGACCACCCGTGAGCAGGATCCGCAGCTGGTCGCCACCGTCGGCACCCTCAGCTGCGCCCCGGGGGCGGTGAATGTCATCCCTGGCGAGGTGTCGCTGTCGCTGGATGTGCGCGGCCCGCTCGATCATCCGCTGGAGACCCTGCTCTCCACGCTGTTAACTCAGGCCGAAGCGATTGCGCTGCGGCGTGGAGTGCAGTTTACGTCGAACGAATTTTATCGCATCGGGGCCACCGCCTGTGACTCGGCGCTACAGCAGGCGCTGAGCCATGCGGTTGAAACGGTGCAGGGGCGCAGCCTGTCGCTGCCAAGCGGAGCCGGACATGACGCCATCGCCATTGCTGAACGCTGGCCGGTCGGTATGCTGTTTGTGCGAAACCATCGCGGCATCAGCCATCATCCGGCCGAGTCTGTCGCGGTGCAGGATGTGGCACCGGCGCTGCAGGCCTATCTGCAGGCGGTCACGCTGATCGCCGGACGGAGCTGAAAATGGAATTAACCACGTTTAATCAGCTGCCGGCCGACGAGGCGCTGGCGGCTATCCGGCATTGTGTGGCGATCCCGCACTGGCAGCTGTCGCTGGTGGCCGCTCGTCCGTTTGCCACCACAGACGCGCTGCTGACCCGCGCCGACACGCTGGCCCGCCAGTGGCAGCAGCCCGATCTGGCGGTGGCGCTGTCGGCGCATCCGCGCATCGGCGAACGCGCCCGGGGCGCAGACAAAGAGGCGACGCTGTCGCGCGGCGAGCAGTCCGCCATGCAGCAGGCCGATCACGCCCTGCAACAGGCGATGCAGCAGGGTAATGAGGCCTATGAGGCGCGCTTTGGCCGGGTCTTTCTGATTCGCGCGAAAGGGCGCAGCGGCGAGGAGATGCTGGCAGCGTTGCAGCGCCGGCTGCAGAATGACGATCAGGCTGAACAGCAGGAGGCGCTGGATCAGCTGCGTGAAATCACACTGTTACGCCTCAGGGAGACGATTCAATGAGTACCGTTACCACGCATATTCTCGACACGGCGCTGGGAAAACCGGCCAGTGGGGTGGCCATCTCGCTGGAGCAGAACAGTCCGGAGGGGTGGTTTCCTGTCTCTCAGGGTGAAACGGACAGCGACGGACGACTGAAAGATCTGACCCCGGAGCCGCTGACGCCGGGGCACTATCGCCTGACCGCTGAAATCGGCGACTATTTTGCTACCGCCGGTCGGGATGCGCTCTACGTCAGCGCGCAGATCGATTTCATGATTGCCGAGGCGGGCAGCCATTTCCATCTGCCGTTTCTGATTTCCCCCTGGTCCTGGTCAACCTACCGCGGCAGCTGAGCCGGCCGTTTACAGCGAAAAGCGATCCGCATCCTGCCAGGCGGGGAAGCGTTCGCGGTAAGCGTGCAGCGCCTCCAGCGACAGCGTCGCATCCAGCCGGGCGCGCTGATGTGGCTCCGCCGCACTCAGGATCTCGCCCTGCGGCGAAATAATCTGGCTGTCGCCGCTGTAGTGATGCTGATTGCCATCACTGCCGACGCGGTTGCAGCCTGCGACATATGCCTGATTCTCAATCGCCCGCGCTAACAGCAGCGCCTGCCAGTGTAAGGCGCGAGGCGCTGGCCAGTTGGCGACATAGAGCGCCAGATCGTAGTCGTTGCGGTTGCGGGAGAAGACCGGGAACCGCAGGTCGTAACAGATCTGTGGCAGGATGCGCCAGCCGCGCCATGCCACCACCTGTCGCGCTTCGCCGGGCTGATAGTGGTGATGTTCATCCGCCATGCGAAACAGATGCCGCTTGTCATACTGGTGCAGCGTGCCATCCGGCTCCACCAGCAGGAAACGGTTCACCGCGCCGTTTTCGGTCTGGATCGCCGCGCTGCCGCCCACCAGCGCATCGCTGCGGCGGGCATGCTGATGCAGCCACTCCACCACCCGCGCCTGCGGCAGCGAGCTTTTCGCAGCCTCCATCGCAAAGCCGGTGGTAAACATCTCGGGCAGGATAATCAGATCGCGTCCGGTGAGTCCGGCCAGCTGTTCGTCAAAATGGCGCAGGTTGGCTTCGCCATCCATCCAGCTCAGCGTCTCCTGCAAAAGCGTGATTTTTAAAGCTGACATAAGCGCTCCGCGGCAGCATCTAACGTCGCCGGCTGTTTAGCAAAACAGAGGCGGATCAGTTTATGAGGAAAAGGATCGGCGCAGAACACCGACAGAGGAATCGCGGCGACGCCCACTTCGCGGGTCAGCCACTGGCAGAAACTGACATCATCCAGATCGGAGATCGCGCTGTAATCTGCCAGCAAAAAGTAGGTGCCCTGGCACGGTAAAACCCTGAAGCGGCTGTGACGCAGTGCATTCGCCAGCCGATCGCGGCGGTCGCGATAGAAAGCGGGCAGGGCCTGATAGTGCTCCGGATGCTCACGCAGCATATCGGCAATCGCCAGCTGCGCCGGGGTATTGACCGAGAAGGTCAGATACTGATGCACCTTACGCAGTTCAGCGCTGATCGCCGCCGGGGCAATGCAGTAGCCCACCTTCCAGCCGGTCATGTGAAAGGTTTTGCCAAACGACGACACCGCGATGGCGCGCTGACGCAGGTCAGGATGGGCCAGCACGCTGGCGTGGCCCGCTTCATCAAAACAGATATGCTCGTAAACTTCATCGCTCAGCACGTAGACCGGTCGCGCAGCAATCGCCTGCCACAGCGCGGCAAAATCCTGCTGCTGCCAGACGGTGGCTGACGGGTTGTGCGGGGTGTTCAGGATCACCAGTCGGGTTTTATCACTCAGCAGCGCGGCAAACGCCTGCCAGTCTGGCCGGAAGGCGGGCGGCTGCAGCGCCATGCGTTTCATGACGCCGCCCGAGAGCGTGACTGCCGGGGCATAGCTGTCGTAGCTGGGATCAAAGCAGATCACCTCATCGCCCGGACGCACCAGCGCGGTAATCGCCGCATAGAGCGCTTCGGTTGCGCCCGCCGTCACCGTAATCTCCGTTTCCACATCAGGCTGATAGTCATAAAGCCGCGCGGTTTTCTCCGCGATCGCCTGACGCAGCGGCAGCGCCCCGGTCATCGGCGCGTACTGGTTCGCGCCCTGGCTGACGTGATAGGCGAGCCGCTGCTGCAGATAGTCCGGGCCGCTGAAATCGGGGAAGCCCTGAGAGAGGTTGATGGCGTTATGCTGCTGCGCCAGCGCACTCATCTGGCTGAAAATTGTGGTGCCGAGCGCCGGAAGTTTGCTCTCGGGGATCAGGTTGTGCTGCGTCATGATGTCAGGCCTTAAGCGCGAAGAGAGAAGCGGGGTCACCCGGGGTTTGTGCCACTATAAACAGGATGGTAGTATTTGGCAATCAAGACGCTTAGACGTCTAAATGCTTTATGCTCCGCGCGTCACCGGCGTTGGCAGCGCTTGCTGACACACGGATCATTTCGCCTTTAACTGCTTTATGCTTCGCGCAACAGCGGCGTTGGCAGCCCCTGCTTACGTGGTATCACCTTTCACCGCAAGGAACCTTTATGTCACAGAGTCATCCATTAGATCAGCTGGTTGCTGCCTGTCACTGGATAGGCATGAAAGGCTGGGCTCCGGCCACCGGCGGGAATATGTCGGTACGCCGCGACGGGCATGTCTGCCTGCTGAGCGAATCGGGCAAAGATAAGGGCACGCTGACGCGTGATGACTTTATTGAGGTCGACATCGCCACCAGCCAGTCGCTGTCGGGCCGTAAGCCCTCGGCCGAAACCGGTCTGCACACGCTGATCTATCGCCTCTTTCCTGAAGCGGGCGCGGTGCTGCACACCCATACGGTCAATGCCACGGTGCTGTCGCGGGTGGAGCAGGGCGCGGCGCTGCTGCTGCACGGCTATGAGATGCAAAAATCGCTAAGCGGTCAGCATACCCATCTGGAGACGGTGGCGATCCCCGTGTTCGACAACAGTCAGGATATCGTGGCGCTGGCGTCAGAGATTGAAGATTACGCCGCCCGCTTTCCGCTGCGTTACGGCTTCCTGCTGCGCGGCCACGGCCTGACCTGCTGGGGCGAGGATGTCAGCGAAGCGCGCCGCCATCTGGAAGGGCTGGAATTTTTATTTGAATGTGAACGTCAACGTCGCCTGCTGGAGAAAGCATGATCCGCGCCATTGTTACTGATATTGAAGGCACCACCAGCGATATTCGCTTTGTGCACAACATCCTGTTCCCCTATGCCCGTCAGCATCTGGCGGACTTTCTGCGAGAGCATCAGCTTCAGCAAGAGGTTGCGGCGGCGCTGCAGTCGGTGCGGGAAGAAGCGGGGCAGCCGCAGGCCGATCTGGCGGCGCTCATCGCGATCCTGTCCGATTTTATGGATCAGGACCGCAAATCGACCGGGCTGAAAGCGCTGCAGGGCATGATCTGGCGTGATGGCTATCTTAACGGCAGTTTTACCGGCCATCTCTATCCCGATGTGCTGCCTGCATTACGCCGCTGGCAGGCGCAGGGCATTGAACTCTATGTATATTCCTCCGGTTCGGTTGCGGCGCAGAAATTGTTATTTGGCTACAGCGACGAAGGTGATATTACTGACATCTTCAGCGGCTACTTTGATACGCACGTCGGCGCCAAACGCGAGGTGACAGCCTATCGCACGATCGCCGCTGAGATCGGGCAGCCAGCGGAGCAGCTGCTGTTCCTCTCTGATATTCGTCAGGAGCTGGATGCCGCCGCGGAGGCGGGCTGGCAGACGATACAGTTACTGCGTGGCGAGGCGGACAGCGAGAGCCGTCATCGTCAGGTGACGGATTTTTCCCAGATTAACCCGGAGTCGATTTAGCATGAGCGCACTGACGATTTTTTCTGACCGCGAAGCGAGCCAGCCGGTCTGGCACAGTACCGAAGCAGAGGCGATTCGGGAACGCCTGAACGCGAAAGGGGTGCGTTTTGAACGCTGGGAAGCCGATCGCGATCTGGGTGATAACCCGGATGCGGAAACGGTCATTAAGGCCTATCAGCATGCGATTGATCGGCTGGTGGCTGAGAAGGGCTATCAGAGCTGGGACGTGATCAGTATGCGCGCCGATAATCCGCAGAAAACGGTGCTGCGTGAGAAATTTCTTTCCGAGCATACGCACGGCGAAGATGAGGTGCGTTTCTTTGTCGAGGGGGCCGGACTGTTCTGTCTGCATCTTGACGGTGAGATCCTGCAGATCCTCTGCGAAAAGAACGATCTGATCTCGGTGCCTGCGGGCACGCCCCACTGGTTTGATATGGGATCGTCACCGCACTTCACGGCGATCCGGATTTTCGACAACCAGGAAGGCTGGGTGGCGCACTTCACCGGCGATAAGATCGCCGATGCCTATCCGCGTCTGGCCTGATCGGCCCACGGCCGGAAAGGG
Organism: Pantoea sp. EKM103V; assembly: GCF_011800365.1. NCBI lineage: Bacteria > Pseudomonadati > Pseudomonadota > Gammaproteobacteria > Enterobacterales > Erwiniaceae > Pantoea > Pantoea sp. EKM103V. Next base: position 25,939 of record NZ_JAALFQ010000001.1, read on the forward strand.
GTTTGCGGTGAGCCTCCGCGCTGCCGCAAACCCCTGATATCGCTTACTACGGCTGGAAGAAGCCGCTCTGCACCTGGTCAGGCGTGACCACCCCCGTGTCGAGTATCCAGCCGCTGATCAGGGCGGCTGGCGTCACATCAAAGGCCGGATTGAAGACCCTGGCCGTTTCCGGTGCCCACTGCACGCTGCCAAAACTGCCCGCCACGCCCGTGACTTCGCTGGCGGCGCGCTGCTCTATCGGGATGGCGGCGCCATCCGGGCAGTGACGATCCAGCGTAGTATGGGGAGCCGCGACGTAGAACGGAATCTGGTGATAGTGGGCCAGCACCGCCAGGCTGTAGGTGCCGATTTTGTTTGCCACGTCACCGTTGGCGGCAATGCGGTCGGCACCGACCCAGACCGCATCCACCTCGCCACGTGCCATCAGGCTGGCGGCCATGGAATCGGTAATCAGGGTACAGGGAATCGCCAGTTCGCCCAGCTCCCACGCGGTTAAACGGCCGCCCTGCAACAGCGGTCGGGTTTCATCCACCCAGACATTTTTGATCCACCCCTGCTGATGCGCGCGGGCAATCACGCCCAGCGCGGTGCCCACGCCCGCGGTGGCCAGCCCGCCGGTATTGCAGTGGGTGAGCAGCTGGCTGCCCGGTTTGATTCGCGTGCAACCGGCTTCAGCAATCGCATCACAGAGCTGTTTATCCTCCTGCACCAGCCGCCAGGCTTCGTCCGTCAGCGCAGTGACAAACGCCGGCTGGGCCAGCGCCACTTTCATCCGGTCAAGATTGTTCATCAGATTAACGGCGGTTGGCCGGGCGGCACGCAGATGTTCCAGCGCCTGTGCCAGTTCAGCGCGGGTCTGCCCCTGTTCAGCCAGCAGCGCCAGCAGCAGTGAGGCAGAGAGGCCAATCAGCGGCGCACCGCGCACCCGCAGCGCATGAATATGGTCAATCAGCTGCGTGACGCTGTGTGCGGGCAGCCAGTTCTTTTGCTGCGGCAGCGCCTGCTGATCCAGAATCCAGAGCCGATTGTCACGAACCTCTAAGCTGGTGGTTTTGAGTGTCTGCATTGTGGGTGAAATCCATGTTGCGTTAATGATGCGTATTGTGCCAACATGCTGAACGGATGTATAGACGTCTGAACGGCTTATTACACCTGGGTTATCCGCCTTCGATTGATGAGGAACAGGCAATGTCGCAATACCGTACCTTTACTGCTGCTGATGCTGTTGAGTATGCCCGGCAATTTGGCGGCGTGAACGATCCTGCCGCGCTCTGCAGCGCTGAAGAGATTGGTGATGGCAACCTTAATCTGGTGTTTAAAGTTTATGACGATCAGGGCCGGAGCCGGGTGGTGGTCAAGCAGGCGTTGCCCTATGTGCGTTGCGTCGGGGAGTCCTGGCCGCTGACGCTGGATCGGGCGAGGCTGGAAGCGCAGACCCTGGTCGAGCACTATAAATATTGTCCGCAGCATACGGTGCAGGTGACGCATTATGATGCGGAGCTGGCGGTGATGGTGATGGAAGATCTCTCCAGCCACCGTATCTGGCGCGGCGAGCTGGTGAAGGGCGCTTACTACCCGGAAGCCGCAGCGCAGTTAGGCGTTTATCTGGCACAGACCCTGTTTCATACCTCCGATTTCGTTCTGCATCCGCATCAGAAAAAGGCGGAAGTGGCGCGTTTCATTAATCCGGAAATGTGTGAAATCACCGAAGATCTCTTCTTTAACGATCCCTACACCGATCATGAGCGTAACAGCTACCCTGATGCGCTTGAGCCGCTGGTGGCCAGCCTGCGCAACGACGATGCGCTGCGCATTGCCGTCGGCGGGCTGAAGCATCGCTTTTTTGCGCATGCCGAAGCGCTGCTGCATGGCGATATTCATAGCGGCTCGATTTTCGTGGCTGACGGCAGCCTGAAGGCAATTGATGCGGAGTTCGGTTACTTTGGCCCGATTGGGTTTGATGTCGGAACGGCGATTGGCAACCTGCTGATTAACTACTGCGCGCTGCCGGGGCTGCTGGCTCCGCGTGAGGCAGCCGATGCGCGCGAGCAGCGGCTGAGTGATGTCCATCGTCTCTGGTCGACGTTTGCTTCGCATTTTCTGGCGCTGGCGGCAGAGAAAACCCGCGATGAGGCGTTGTCCTGGCCCGGCTATGCGGCGGCGTTTCTGCGCAAGGTCTGGGCTGACACCATCGGTTACTGCGGCACCGAACTGATTCGGCGCACGGTGGGGATGTCCCACGTGGCGGATATGAAGCTGATTGCCGATCCGGCGATGCGCACAGACTGCATTGGTAACGCGATTAATTTAGGACGTACGCTGATTCTGGCTGCCGATCACGTGGAAGATGTGGATGCGCTGATTGCCCGCATCCGCCAGGCGGGATAAAAAAGGCCGACATGATGTCGGCCTCTGAAACAGAGCTGGCTCAGGAAGCATAAGTTCAGCACCCGGTGCGGCCATCACACCGGCCTGAACGCTACGCCGCCTCGCTGGTGCGCGACGCAGGCTGAGGCGCTTTCTCCGCCACCGGCACCGCCAGTGCATCTGCCTCAAACTCATCCACGTTGATGGAGCGCAGACGGCTGGCTTCAGCACGCTGCAACACCTCTGCTTCCTTTGCATCGATCCAGCCCTGCTCCAGCGCACGCTTCGCCAGCGCATCCAGACGGGTGAAGGAGAGATGCTGCTTTGTCTGTTTGCACAGGCGGTCATAAATCACTTCGGCTGCCATCACCTCCTGCAGCGCCTGTTCCATCTGACCGGCGGGGTTATTCTCGCCCGGCGTCAGATAGATGCCCCGGCCCAGACGGCTGCGGGTCGCTGACGGCTGTTGCAGCAGTTTTGCCAGCTGGTGATCCAGACGATCAGACGGGGCAGGGCAGTGATGTCCGCCCGCAAAGATAGCCATGCGCAGGGCACCCGCAACCAGCCGGTTCGGGAAGTTGCGCAGCAGATCGTCCATCGCGACCTCCGCCTGATGCAGGGCATCCTGCACGCCCCAGTGAACCAGCGGCAGATCGGTTTCATTACGGCCTTCATCGTCATAGCGTTTCAGGGTGGCTGAGGCAAGATAGAGCTGGCTCAGCACATCGCCCAGGCGCGCCGAGATGCGCTCGCGGCGTTTCAGACTGCCGCCCAGTACCGCCATCGACACATCTGAGAGCAACGCCAGGTTGGCACTGATGCGGTTCAGATGCTGATAGTAGCGACGGGTGGCATCGCGGGTCGGGCTGGCGCTGGTGCGTCCGGCGGTGAATCCCAGCCACAGGCTGCGCACGGTGCTGCTGCCGACGTGACCGATGTGGCTGAACAGGGCATCATCGAAGGCATTAACATCGTTGCTGGCGGCGGCGGCCATCTCCTGCAGAACATACGGATGGCAGCGGATCGCCCCCTGACCAAAGATAATCATGCTGCGGGTCAGGATATTCGCGCCTTCCACCGTGATGGCGATGGGGGCACCCTGATAGGCGCGAGCCAGGAAGTTACTGTTACCCAGCATGATGCCTTTGCCGCCGGCAATGTCCATGGCGTCAATGATGGCGCGCTGGCCACGGTGGGTGCAGTGATATTTCACAATCGCCGACAGCACCGCCGGTTTTTCACCCTGCATAATCCCGGCGGTAATCAGCGTGGCCGCGGCGTCCATTACATAGGCGTTACCGGCAATGCGTGCCAGCGGCTCTTCAATCCCTTCCATCTTACCGATAGAGAGCCGGAACTGACGACGGATGTGCGCGTAAGCGCCGGTTGCCAGCGCCACACTCTTCAGGCTGCCGGTTGAGTTGGAGGGCAGCGTAATGCCACGGCCCACCGACAGACACTCCACCAGCATCCGCCAGCCCTGTCCTGCCATTTCCGGGCCACCGATGATGAAGTCAATCGGCACAAAGATATCCTTGCCGCGCGTCGGCCCGTTCTGGAACGGCACGTTGAGCGGAAAGTGGCGATGACCAATCTCCACGCCCGGCGTGCTGGTCGGGATCAGGGCGCAGGTGATGCCCGGGCTGGCGTTATCGCCCAGCAGATGATCCGGGTCGGTCAGTTTAAAGGCCAGGCCGAGCACGGTCGCGATCGGGGCCAGAGTGATGTAACGCTTGTTCCAGGTCAGCCGCATGCCCAGCACCTGCTCACCCTGCCACTCACCCATGCAGACCACACCGGTATCCGGGATCGCACCCGCATCTGACCCCGCTTCCGGACTGGTCAGCGCAAAGCAGGGGATCTCTTCACCGCGCGCCAGTCGCGGCAGATAGTGATTTTTCTGCGCTTCGGTACCGTAATGCTGCAGCAGTTCGCCCGGACCCAGTGAATTGGGTACACCTACCGTGATCGCCAGAATCCCGGAGACGCCCGCCAGTTTCTGCAGAACGCAGGCCTGCGCATAGGCGGAGAAGGCCAGTCCGCCATACTCTTTTTTAATGATCATCGCGAAGAAACGATGCTCTTTCAGGTAGGCCCAGAGTTCCGGTGGCAGGTCAGCCATCTCATGGGTAATCCGGAAATCGTTCGCCAGGCGGCACGCCTCTTCAACCGGGCCGTCAAGGAAAGCCTGCTCTTCCGGCGTCAGGCGTGGCTGCGGGTAGTTATGCAGCTTCTGCCAGTCCGGCTTGCCCTGAAACAGATCGCCTTCCCACCAGGTGGTGCCCGCATCAATCGCTTCTTTCTCGGTGCGGGACATCGGCGGCATCACCTGCTGGAAGCGCTGTAACATCGGCTGTGAAAAGAGTCTGCGCCGCAGCGACGGCAGGTTGAACGGCAGCAGCAGGATCGCCAGCGGCAGCAGGAGCCACGGCGTCCAGAGATGCGCGACCGCCATCGCGGCGGTCCACAGCAGCAGGATCGCGCTGGCGGTCCGCAGCGACAGGCGGTGATAGAAGAGGGCGCCAATCAGCGCCACCGTGGCAAGTATCGAAACAACCATCATAGTGAACCACTCCGCAAGTAGTAAGAGGTCTGACCTGTTATGTAGAGAGGTTTAGAGCAGCCGGGCGGATTTATCAATTTGTTTACATCGCAATTACAACCTGCCTCACAAAAACGGATTTTTGCCGTTTTATTCGACAACCGGTGTCGGAAACCACATCGCTACCGCCGGGTCAGGCGTGGCATGAAGCTTTGCGCTGACCGGCCATTCCGTTAAACTTGCTGCGATTAACCTCTTCTTATAAAGGACATCCCTATGTACCAGGACATCATCCGCTCTGAGCTTAATGAAGCTGCTGATACGCTGAATAAATTCCTCAGCGATGACGCCAATATTCATGCGATCCAACGTGCTGCGGTGCTGCTGGCTGACAGCTTCAAGGCGGGTGGCAAGGTGCTTTCCTGCGGTAACGGCGGCTCCCATTGTGATGCGATGCATTTCGCCGAAGAGCTGACCGGCCGCTATCGTGAAAATCGTCCTGGCTATCCGGCGATTGCCATCTCTGACGTCAGCCATCTCTCCTGCGTCAGTAATGACTTTGGCTATGACTACGTCTTCTCACGCTATGTGGAAGCGGTGGGGCGTCCGGGCGACGTGCTGCTGGGCCTCTCAACGTCGGGCAACTCTGCCAATATCATTAAAGCGGTTGAAGCCGCCCGTGCGCAGGGGATGAAAGTGATCACCCTGACCGGCAAAGATGGCGGTAAGATGGCCGGCAGTGCCGATATTGAGATCCGGGTGCCACACTTTGGTTATGCCGATCGCATTCAGGAGATCCACATCAAGGTGATCCACATCCTGATGCTGCTGGTCGAAAAAGAGATGGTGAAGTAACTGCGCTGGCCTCCTGTCTGACGGGGGGCCGCTTAATCAGAGGCGGTGGCTATGTGCGAATTGCTCGGGATGAGCGCCAATGTTCCCACGGATATCTGTTTCAGCTTTACCGGACTGGTTCAGCGGGGCGGGGGAACCGGGCCTCACAAAGATGGCTGGGGCATTACCTTTTACGAAGATAAAGGCTGCCGTACGTTTAAAGATCCGCTGCCGAGCTTTAACTCTCCGATTGCGCGTCTGGTGCAGGAGTACCCGATCAAGTCGCACTCGGTGGTGGCGCACATCCGTCAGGCGAATCGCGGGCAGGTGTCGCTGGAGAATACCCATCCGTTCACCCGCGAGCTGTGGGGCCGCAACTGGACCTACGCGCACAACGGGCAGCTGAAGGGCTATAAGCAGCTGGATACCGGCACATTCCGGCCGGTGGGGGAAACGGACAGTGAGAAGGCGTTCTGCTGGATCCTGCATCAGCTGGCGACACGCTATCCGCGCACGCCGGGCAACTGGCCGGCGGTGTTCCGCTTCATTGGCGAGCTGGCCACCGCGCTGCGGCAGAAGGGGGTATTTAACATGCTGCTGTCAGACGGACGTTATCTGATGGCCTTCTGCTCGACCAACCTTTTCTGGATCACCCGTCGCGCCCCGTTTGGCCGGGCGCAGCTGCTCGATCAGGATGTGGAAGTCGATTTTCAGCAGCACACCACGCCGCATGACGTGGTGACGGTGATTGCAACGCAGCCTCTGACGGCCAATGAAACCTGGCAGCGGATTGCGCCAGGTGAATGGGCGTTATTCTGCCTTGGAGAGCGCCAGGAATGAACGGGAAGCGGCTTCGGGACTGGCTAAAACCGGTGCCGGGCTGCTGTTCATCACATATTTCCCGCTGGCGACATTGACCATCGGCGGCTGGTGATACTTCGCAAAGTAAGCGTATCCCGGCTGCAGCTGCTGCCAGAAGCTGGCATAGGTGGAGTAGCGGTGACGCTGCATGTTGCTGTCGGTCATGCGGAACGGATAGATGCTGATGCTGACATCCTGCTGGCCGTTTCGCAGCGCGGCATTCACATAGGTAAAAATCTCATCCATATAGGCGTTGGTCATGGCATAGCAGCCAATCGACTTACAGTCGCCATGGATCATCAGGTAGTTACCGCTGTATCCCTGATTGCGATCGTACTGATTCGGGAAGCCGATGTTGATGGCGCGATAAAAGCGGCTGTCGGGCTTCAGCTGATTCAGCTTCACGTTGTAAAAACCTTCCGGGCTTTTGAAATCGCCTTCACGGCGTTTCGGGCCGAGGCCGCCAGAAAAGTTGCAGATGCGGTAGGTATCCAGCAGGCGATATTCGTTACCGATTTTGCCGTAGAGTTCGAGCGTGCGTTCTTCCTTGAAGATCTGGATGTAGACCGGCGTGCCGAGTAACTGCTTCTTTAATTCTTTGCTGACCGGTGCCGCTGACTGAACGGGTTCGGGTGTCATTGCCATGCTGAGGGCTGGCAGTAAAATCATCGCAAACAGGAGTGCGATTTTGCCCATGCTGTGTATACCTTGAGGTGAAGAGAACATGACACAAATTTTGCGTCTTTGTTGGCATTATCGGAACTATCCGCTACCGCAGCGCAACATTAAACATTGTCTGTTTTTTTAGCAAGACGGCGTCGGCCAAATTCGCGATTTACTGAAGGTTATTCGGCCAGAAATTTGTAAACTTTATTCGCCCGGGCAACAAATATTGCAGTTACCCCTGTCAGCTGTATACTTATCCAGTGCCGGAGGGGGGTATGCGTAAAATCATTCATGTCGATATGGACTGCTTCTATGCCGCAGTGGAGATGCGTGACAATCCCCAGCTGCGCGACATCCCGATCGCCATCGGTGGCAGCCGCGAACGTCGCGGGGTCATCAGCACTGCCAACTATCCGGCCCGCAAATTTGGCGTGCGCAGCGCAATGCCGACCGGCATGGCCCTGAAGCTATGCCCGCATCTGCGCCTTCTGCCAGGGCGTTTCGACGCCTATAAGGAAGCCTCCGCGCAGATCCGTGAAATCTTTTCCCGCTATACCCCGCTGATTGAACCGCTCTCGCTGGATGAAGCCTATCTGGATGTGACCGACAGCCCGCACTGCCACGGCTCGGCCACGCTGATGGCGCAGGCGATCCGCGCCACGATTTACCGTGAAACCGGGCTGACCGCCTCGGCCGGCATCGCCCCGATCAAGTTTCTGGCCAAGATCGCCTCCGACCTGAATAAGCCGGACGGGCAGTGTGTTATCACCCCGGCAGAGATGCCTGACTTTTTACTGACGCTGCCGCTGGCGAAGATCCCCGGCGTAGGCAAAGTCTCTGCAAAGAAGCTCGAAGAGATGGGGCTGGTGACCTGTGGCGACGTGCAGAAGGCCGATTTAGCGCAGCTGCTGAAGCGCTTTGGCAAGTTTGGCCGGGTGCTGTGGGAGCGCAGCCACGGCATTGATGAGCGCGGCGTGATCGTTGAGCGCGAGCGTAAATCGCTGGGGGTCGAGCGTACGCTGGCGGAAGATATCAGCGACTGGGAGGCCTGCCTGGAGATCATCGATTTTCTCTATGCCGAACTCGACCGCCGGCTGACGCAGATCCGACCCGACAGACAGGTGGCGCGTCAGGGCGTCAAACTGAAGTTCAGTGATTTTCAGCAGACCACCCAGGAGCATATCTGGCCGGTGCTGAATAAAGAGGACATGATCGCCATCGCCCGCAAGACCTGGGATGAGCGCCGCGCCGGGCGCGGTGTGCGGCTGGTGGGACTGCACGTGACGATGGTGGATCCCCAGCTGGAACGTCAGCTCCTGCTGGGTTTATAAGTCAGCCTCACCCGCCGGCAGGGCTGACGCCAGATTACTTCTGATATTTCGCGGCCAGGGTGGCGAACCACGGCGCGACAAAATCCTCATTGCTGCCCCAGCCCGGAATGATTTTGTTCAGCGAGGCGACGTTCACCGCGCCAGGCTGGCTGTTCAGCTGCTGCTGAGAGATTGACGCCGCTTTAAACTGATACGTTGCTGGTGTCTCTTCACCGGCAATCTTCTTCGCCACCAGCCGCATATTGACCGCGCCAATGGTTTTAGGATCGACCGCCACCGTCTGCACCCACGGGCTGTTTTTCTCACGCATCAGCTGCAAATCCTGGTTCGAGACATCGATGCTATAGAGCTTGATCTCGGTCCGGCCATTCTCCTGCAGCGCCTTGTAAGCCCCCTGGCTGAACGCATCCCAGGCTCCCCAGATCGCGTCGATTTTCCCTTTCGGGTATTTCGCCAGAATCGCACCAATCTTGTTGGCGGTGTCGCCCTGCACGTCAGTTGAAACGGCCCCAATCGACTCCAGCTGATGAATGCCCGGATTCTCTTTCAGCAGTTTTTCATACACCACCTGACGGCGCTCCATCGGCGGGAAACCGGCGACCCACAGCTTGACGATATTCGCCTTGCCGTGGAAATCGTTAATCAGCTGGCCCAGCGACAGCTGCGCCAGCGAGGCATCATCCTGAGCGGTAACGGTGACGCCGGGAATCGGGCTCTCCACCGGGGTATCAAACACCGACAGTTTGATACCCGCATCGGCAATGCGCTTCACCAGCCCGCTGGCATAGGGCGCCTTACCGTGCGACAGCACGATGCCGTCATACTTCTGGCTGATCGCCTGATTAACGAAGTCCTGGAAGCGCGCGTCGTCGCCGTTGCTGAGGAAGGTGCTGACCTTAAAGCCAAGCTGGCGACACTGCTGAATGGCACCGGCAACAAACTGGGTGGTGTTGTCATCGGAGCCGAGATTGCGGATCACCGCAATGCGGATGGGGCCGTCATGACCCGCGATGGCCGCAGGCACCGGGGTGACGGTCTCCGCGAAGGCGGCGCTGGCGTTCAGCAGGCTCAGGGCCAGCAGCGAGAGCGTTATTTTTTGCATTGTTATCAACTCCGGTAGACGCGCCTCAGCGGCGCTGGATATAGGTGATCGCCAGTGCTAAAGCCAGCACCAGCCCTTTGATGATGTCCATGGCGTAGTAGGGCACAGAGAGCATGACCAGGCCGTTCTGCAGCACGCCCAGGATCACCGCGCCGACCAGCGTGCCGAGCGCATTCGGCTTGCCGGAGCCCGCCAGTGAGAAGCCTATCCACGCCGCTGCGACCGCGTCCATCAGGTAGCCGCTGCCGGCATTGACCTGGGATGAACCGATGCGCGAGGCGAGCAGAATGCCGCCCAGGCCCGCCAGCAGGGAGGCGATGACGTAAGCCAGTACCCGGTAGCGGGTGGTGCGGATGCCGGAGAGGCGCGCCGCTTCCGGATTGCCGCCCAGCGCATACATCCGGCGACCATGTTTGGTCAGGGAGAGCGCCAGCTGCGCCGCGACGGTCACCACCAGCATGATGATGACAATGGTTGGCACCTGACCGAGCAGGCCAAACGCCGCCGGAATGGTGCCTTCCGCCATATCACCGCTCGGCAGCACCATGTTCTCGGTGATCGACCCGCCAAAGCTGTAGGTCATCGCCACCCCCTGAATCACGAAGAGGGTCGCCAGCGTCGCCAGCATGTCGGGGATGCGCAGGATCACAATCAGGAAGGCGTTGAACAGCCCGACCAGCGTGCAGAGCGCCAGGGTGATCAGGATTGCGGTGGTGGTGCCAAAGCCGTACCAGACAAACAGCGAAATCACTAACGCATTGGCGAGCGAGGCGGTCGAGCCGACCGACAGATCAAAGCCGCCGACGGTCAGGGAGATAGAGACGCCAACGGCAATAACTGTCACAATCGCGATCGAACGCAGAATGTTGATGATGTTATTGGGTTCAAGGAAGCTGTCGGAAGCCAGCCCAAAAGCGGCGATCAGGATCACCACCGTGAGCAGCATGCCCCATTTATAGAGAAAGTCGAATAGCTGGTGATGCCACGGGGTGGCGGTCAGTTTCAGGTGGGTCTCTTTGCTGCTCACGCAGGGGTTCCTCCGGTGGAATAGAGCAAAAGCGTCTCTTCGGTGACGTCACCTGCAGCCAGTTCAGCCACAATGCGTCCATCCCAGAGCACGCAAATCCGGTCGCATAAGCCGACCAGTTCAGAAAATTCACCCGACGCGTAGATAATCCCTTTCCCTTCCCGCGCCAGGCTGTCGATGAGGGTAAACAGTTCGGTTTTGGCTTTGATATCGACGCCCTTGGTCGGCTCATCGAAAATCAGCACGTCGGCGTTATTACGCAGCCATTTGCCGATCGCCACTTTCTGCTGATTGCCCCCCGACAGGCGGCGCAGCGTCTGAGCCGGACCGGTGGTGCGCACCTGCAGTTGCCGGATAATCTGCTCGGCCCAGCGCCACGCCTGGCGATGACCAAACAGGCTCCAGCGCGAAAAGCTGTCATCCGCGCTGACGCTGAGGTTCATCGCGACCGACTCATCAATAAAGATCCCCTCTTTGCGCCGCTCCTCCGGCACCAGCGCCATGCGACGGCTGACCGAATCGTGCGGCGAGCGGGGCTGCCAAGGCTGACCGTGCAGTTCACCCCGGCTGACGCGACTTTGTGTGGCGCCGAACAGAGCTTTGCAGAGTTCGGTTTTCCCCGCGCCGGCCAGGCCGGCAATCCCCAGAATCTCCCCTTTGTGCAGGCACAGCGAGATAGCCTGCAGCCGCTGCGCATCGTGAAGTCCCTCCACCGCCATCAGCAGCGGCTGCGCCTGCTGTGGACGACGCGGCGGGAAGATGTCGGTCAGCTGATGACCCAGCATCTTCTCAACAATCTGCTCTCCGCTCAGCGCGGCCATCGGGCCGGTTTCAATCAGGCGGCCGTCGCGCAGCACCGTCAGACGGTCACAGATGGCTTTCAGTTCATGGATGCGGTGAGAGATAAAGACCACGCCGATGCCGCTGGCCTGCAGGCGACGCACCACGGCAAACAGTCGCTCACTTTCATGCTGGTCCAGCGGGGCGGTGGGTTCGTCCAGTATCAGGAAGCGGCAGTGGTGCGACAGCGCCCGCGCTAACAGAATCTGCTGCTTTTCCGCCAGCGTGCAGCGCTCCACCAGCCGGTTAACATCCAGCGCCACATCGAGCTGAGCCAGCAGCGCCCGCGCCTGACGGCGGATCTCTCCCCAGCGATAGCGGTGACCCGGCTCGGCCAGTCGGTCCAGCAGGATGTTTTCCGCCACGCTGAGCTGCGGCACCAGCGCCACATCCACTTCCTGCTGAACCAGATGAATGCCCAGCTGCTTAGCCTCGCGCGGTGTGCGAATGGAGACCGGCTGGCCATCAAGCAGGATCTCGCCGCTGTAGTGGCTGTGCGCGCCGGACAGGATCGCCATCAGCGTGGATTTGCCCGCTCCGTTCGCACCGGTGAGCGCATGAACCGAATGGCCTTCACTGCGGAAATCCACCGACGATAGCGCGGCAAACCCGCCAAAAGCGATGGAGATGTTACGCATCTCAAGGCAATTTAACCCTGGCATGTGATGACTCTCCTGAAGAATGAGTGGCCGCATTTTTTCCTGAACCTTCAGGCGCGGCAACAGCCGAAAGCGCATAAGCTAGCACGAAATCTTATTAGCCATCCAGACATCCGGACATAATGGCGGCTATAACCAGCGAAGCGCGGGAACGTGGCGGAATAGCGGGGGAAAACGAAAAGAAGGCAGCGAATTATGCTGGGGGAAAGTGGCAGCCATAAAAAAACCAGGCCGGAGCCTGGTTCATTTTTCTGACGACCGGATTACTTTTCTGGCACCACATTCAGCAGGGTGGTCAGCAGTTTCCAGTAAAGGCCAACGCTTTCAATATGCACCTGCTCATCAGGCGAGTGCGGCCCGGTGATGGTCGGCCCAATCGACACCATATCCATGTTCGGGTAAGGCTTCTTGAACAGACCACACTCCAGACCGGCGTGGATCACCTGAATGTTCGGCGTCTTGTCGAACAGGGCGATGTAAGTCTGACGGGTCAGCGCCATGATGGCGGAGTCCGCATCCGGCTGCCAGCCAGGGTAGCCGCCTTTCGCTTTGGTCTGCGCACCGGCCAGCTGGCCCAGCGAGGTCAGCATCTGCACCACATAATCGCGGCCGGTGTCGATCAGCGAGCGGATCAGGCAGTTGATCTCGGCGTGATCCTCTTCCATCGTCACCACACCGATATTCAGTGACGTTTCAACCACGCCTTTCGCCACGTCTGAATTGCGGATGACGCCGTTTGGCGTGCTGTTCAGCAGGTTCAGGAAGCGATCGCGGCTGTCAGCGCTCAGGGCGGTACCCTGATGCGCCAGCGGCTCGGTGACCAGGGCGATGTTCGGCTCTTTGATACCGTGCTCGTTCTGGATGGCGCTCAGGAACTGCGCTGCTGCTGATTTCAGCGCATCCGCTTTGTGGCTTTCAACCGCAACGGTCGCAAAGGCTTCACGCGGAATGGCGTTGCGCAGTGTGCCGCCGGTGAAGGTCAGCAGACGCAGATCCAGTTCAGCCGCGTGGGCCGCCAGGAAGCGCGCCAGCAGCTTGTTGGCGTTGCCGAGGCCCATGTGAATATCGGCGCCGGAGTGACCGCCACGCAGCCCTTTCAGCGTCAGCTTCAGGGTCTGGAACTCAGCAGGCACGGCCTCACGGGTCAGCGGCAGGGAGGAGACGAAGTCGATCCCGCCCGCGCAGCCCATGTAGATCTCACCTTCCTCTTCAGAGTCGGTGTTGATCAGGATTTCGGCCTGCAGCCAGTTGGGCTGAAGACCGAATGCGCCATCCATGCCGGTCTCTTCGGTCATGGTTAGCAGCACTTCCAGCGGGCCGTGGGTCAGGCTGTTGTCAGCCAGTACCGCCAGCGCTGAGGCCATTCCGATGCCGTTATCAGCACCCAGCGTCGTGCCGCGCGCTTTGACCCACTCGCCATCAATCCACGGCTGAATCGGGTCTTTGGTAAAGTCATGCACGGTGTCGTTATTCTTCTGCGGCACCATATCGAGGTGCGCCTGCAGCGCGACCGGGGTCCGGTTTTCCATGCCAGCGGTGGCGGGCTTGCGAATCAGGATGTTGCCGACCTGATCGCGCTCACACCAGAAGCCCTGCTCTTTAGCCCAGCCGGTGATGTAGCTCGCCAGCGCTTCTTCATGAAAAGAGGGGTGAGGAATAGAGCAGATCTTAGCGAAAATATCCCACAGCGGCTGTGGAGAGAGTTGAGACAATTCAGACACGACAGGTCTCCTGTGTCAGTGTACCGGCGAGGCCGGACATCGCGAGTTTCCAGTGAAAAATCGCCGTCAGAGAATCTGACGAGCCAGGCCCGAGAATATCACTGTTTTTCACCGGGTGCGCTCCCGGACGCGCTAAAAAGCCGCAACCAGCGCGCGGGTGCTGGTTTTTAGCGCGTCAACTCCTTATAATCTCGCGCAACCTTTTCCCCGTTGCACATTTTTAAGCCACTTCGGTTGGCTGGGATTTCTATTCTATGAGCGAAAAATACGTCGTCACCTGGGACATGCTTCAGATTCATGCCCGTAAACTCGCCCAGCGTCTGCTGCCTGTTGAACAGTGGAAAGGCATCATCGCGGTGAGCCGTGGCGGTCTGGTACCGGCTTCGCTGCTGGCACGTGAACTGGGTATCCGCTATGTCGATACCGTCTGCATCTCCAGCTATGACCACGATCATCAGCGTGAAATGAAAGTGCTGAAGCGCGCAGAAGGCGACGGTGAAGGCTTCATCGTGATCGATGACCTGGTGGACACCGGCGGAACGGCGCAGGCGATTCGTGAGATGTACCCGAAAGCGCGTTTCTGCACCATTTTCGCGAAACCGGCCGGTCGTTCACTGGTTGACGATTACATCGTCGATATCCCGCAGGATACCTGGATCGAGCAGCCGTGGGATATGGGCGTGGTCTACATCCCGCCGATTGTAAAAAGCTGATTACGCCATCCTCACGTCACAACGCCCGGTTTTCCGGGCGTTGTGCTTTCTGAGCCTCGCACCCCGAATTGCCGTACAGTACACTTAGCCATCGCCGTTTCTGTTGCAGGAGAAGTGAGAATGACGAGCAAAAACCTTAGCGAGGAGCTGTTCAAACCCCGCTTCAAACATCCTGAAACCTCTTCCCTGGTGCGTCGTCAGCATCATGCCACCCCGGATGTGCACTCCACGCTGGACGGAGAGAGCCAGCGGGGCTGGTATCGGATGCTGAATAAGCTGATGTGGACCTGGCGCGGCCTGACGCCGCAGGAGATCAGCGAAGTGCTGGCCCGTATCGCCATCAGCAAGGTCGAGCATACCGATGAGACGCTGCTCGATACGGTGATCGGTTTTCGCAGCGGCAACTGGCATTTCGAGTGGTGCAGACAGGCGGGGATCTGGCAGCAGAAGGCGCTGGAATCTGGCGACGACAGTGAGGCAGGCGACTTCTGGCTGCATGCGGCGCACCTTTACAGCGTCGCCGCCTATCCCTACATAAAAGGGGATGAGCTGGCCGATCAGGCACAGACGCTGGCCAATCGCGCCTATGAAGAGGCGACGCAGCGCCTGCCCGGTGAACTGAAGACCCTGACCTTCGCCATCGCGGGCGGCAGCCCGGTCACCGGCTTTCTGCACATGCCGCCGGGCGTCGAAGCCCCTTATCCCACCGTGCTGTTCTGCGGCGCGCTCGACTCGTTACAGAGCGATCACTACCGTCTTTTCCATGATTATCTGGCGCCTCGCGGCATCGCGATGCTGACCATTGATGTGCCATCCGTGGGTAACTCGGTGAAATGGACGCTGAATCAGGACACCAGCTTCCTGCATCAGCAGGTGCTGCGTGACCTGACCAATGTGCCCTGGGTCGATCATACGCGTGTGGCGGCGTTTGGTTACCGCTTTGGTGCCAACGTGGCCGTTCGGCTGGCCTATCTTGAATCGCAGCGGCTGCGGGGCGTTGCCTGTCTGGGGCCGATTGTACACGCGCTGCTGACGCAGACGGCGCTGCAGGATAAGATCCCGGATATGTACATGGACATGCTGGCGAGCCGTCTCGGCATGGCCACTGCCTCTGACAGCGCACTGCGCACCGAACTCAATCGCTATTCGCTGAAAACTCAGGGACTGCTGGGACGTCGCACCCCCACGCCGATGCTTTCGGGCTACTGGCAAAACGACCTCTTCAGCCCGGAGGAGGAGAGCAGGCTGATCGCCCGCTCCTCATCGGACGGGAAAGCCCTGCTGATTCCGGTGAAGCCGGTGATGGCCAGTTTCGACAAAGCGCTGAATGAGATTTGCGACTGGCTGGAGAAGCGTTTAAAAAGGTAACTGGCAAAATTTTCACTGTTTGCTACAACTAGTAGCGGAATTTTTCCGGGCTGCCCGGAAATCAGGGCTGTATAGCGGTCAAAACCAATGGAGAATCAGCATGACGTTACCAAGTGGTCATCCCCGCAGTCGCCTGCTTAAGCGTTTTACCGAGCTTGGACCTTATATTCGCGATGGGAAATGTGGCGAAACCCGTTTCTTCTTCGACTGCCTGGCTGCCTGCGTTAATGTGAAACCCGCACCGGAACTGCGTGAGTTCTGGGGCTGGTGGATGGAACTGGAAGCGCAGGCTGACCACTTTACCTATGTCTACCACATCGGCCTGTTCGATAAAGAGGGTGACTGGTCGGTGGCAACCATCAAGGGCAAAGAGAACACGGCGCGCGTGGAGGAGACCTTACGTAACTTCCATACCCGTCTGAAGGCGATGCTGAAGGAGTTAGATCTGGACCTTATTCCGGCCAGCGACTTCGATGAGAAACCGGTGAAGCTGAGCGCCTGAGTCAGCGGAAAAGGGCGGCCTGACCTCGTCGTCAGCGTGCTGAGAAGCCTGAAGCAGAGTGAAACTGGCCGCGATAACGAAACCTGATGCGCAGGGAACCGGGTCAGAAAAGGAAAGCGTCCCGCGCCAGGGACGGCGCGGGCCGAGCGGCCAGGGATTGGCTTAAGCGACTTTCTGTTCTGACCCGGTTCCCTGAGCGGGCTCGATCTCACCGCAGCCTGAGTCAGATTGATTAACAACAGAAGGGCGAGTGAAAACTCGCCCTTTTTTATGCTGTGACCGGCGTGCAACCGCCACATCAGAACTGGTAAGTCATCCCCACCGCGACGATGTCATCGTTGTTGAGCGACAGCGCGTTGTCATCATCCAGCTGGTTGATTTTGTAATCCACGAAGGCCGACATATTTTTGTTGAAGTAATAGGTCGCACCGACGTCGATATATTTCACCAGATCCACATCGCCGATACCGTTTTCGATATCTTTGCCTTTGGTCTGCACATAGCCAATAGACGGACGCAGGCCGAAATCGAACTGATACTGCGCCACCAGTTCGATGTTCTGCGCTTTGTTGGCTGCGCCCGCAACGGAGGCACCCGTGTTGCGGTTGGTGCCGCTGATGGGCGTCATGTTGCGGGTGTCGGTGTAGATCGCCGCCAGGTAGACGCTGTTGGCATCATACTTCACGCCTGCGCCCCAGGAGTCGGCACGGTCACCGCCGCCATAGGCGCGCGCCTGCTGCTGGTTGGTACGGTCAGAGGAGGTGATGGCACTCATCAGGCTCACGCCGCTATCACCCAGCGCATAGCCCAGTGAGGCGCCGTAACCGTCGCCGTTCTGACGGTTAATATCGGTGCGGCTGTTGGCGCTGGTGGCGTCGTTTTTGCCCTGATACTGCAGCGCAAATTTCAGTCCATCCACCAGACCAAAGAAGTTGTTATTACGGTAAGTGGCGACGCCGGTGGCGCGCTGAGTCATGAAGTTATCTGAACGGGCCGTGCCGTCACCGCCAAATTCCGGGAACACGTCGGTCCAGGCCTCAACGTCATACAGCACACCGTAGTTGCGGCCATAGTCCACCGAACCGTACTGCGAAAATTTCAGACCGGCAAAACCGAGGCGGGTTTTGTTGCCATTGTTGGCGTCGCTGCCTTCGGAGTTATTGACGTTGTACTGATATTCCCACTGACCATAACCGGTCATCAGGTCGTTAATCTGTGTCTGACCTTTAAAGCCGATACGGGTATAGGACTTGTCACCATCTGCGCTGGCGTTATCGCTGAAGTAATGTTCCGCTTTCACTTTGCCGTATAAGTCCAGCTTGTTGCCATCTTTGTTATAGATTTCGGCAGCCTGCGCGGCAGAAGCCAGCATCAGCGTAGAGAGGAGCATGGCCAGTGTGCTTTTCTTCATTTGCTATCAATCCCAATGTGAGCGCCGTGTGAACGCCGTAAAAAAATGAAAGTTTTTGTAAAGCACCGACTTTTTACCCGTCCGAGATGAACTTTTTATGACGTTTTTCCTGATTTCTTGTTAACGGTGAACTTTTGGTCTACGCCCCTGTCCGCGTAATTTCGTGCTTTTCCCCCGCTGGCTGTTGGCTTCCTTATCGACTCCTGTTAAAACGTCCTTTCGTAAAAATTTTTCACTACGGCAGGAAATATGAGTGGCAGTCAGACCTTAGTGGTCAAGTTGGGTACCAGCGTTCTTACCGGCGGATCGCGCCGGTTAAATCGGGCGCACATGGTGGAACTGGTTCGGCAATGTGCGCAGCAGCACGCCGCAGGCCACCGCATTGTGATCGTCACCTCTGGCGCAATGGCCGCCGGACGCGAACATCTGGGCTACCCCGAACTGCCGCCGACCATCGCCTCAAAGCAGCTGCTGGCTGCGGTGGGGCAGAGCCGTCTGATTCAGCTGTGGGAACAGCTTTTCTCTATCTACGGTATCCATATCGGCCAGATGCTTCTGACCCGCGCCGACATGGAAGATCGCGAACGCTTCCTCAATGCCCGCGACACGCTGCGTGCGCTGCTGCACAACCATATTGTGCCGGTCATCAACGAGAACGACGCCGTCGCCACCGCGGAAATCAAAGTGGGCGACAACGACAATCTCTCGGCGCTGGCGGCGATGCTTGGCGGGGCCGACAAGCTGCTGCTGCTGACCGATCAGCAGGGACTGTTCACCGCCGATCCGCGCAATAATCCCGACGCTGAGCTGATCAGTGATGTCCATGTGATTGATGACGCGTTACGTTCCTTAGCGGGCGGCAGCGTCTCCGGGCTGGGCACCGGCGGAATGTCAACCAAGCTTCAGGCCGCGGATGTGGCCTGTCGCGCCGGCATCGACGTCATCATCGCGTCAGGCAGCCGCACCGGCGTGATCAGCGATGTGATTGAGGGGAAACCGGTGGGCACGCGCTTCCATGCGCAGCAATCGCCGCTGGAAAACCGCAAGCGCTGGATTTTCGGGGCACCCCCGGCCGGTGAGCTGACCGTCGATGATGGTGCGCTGGCGGCCATTATCGAACGCGGCAGCTCGCTGCTGCCGAAAGGGATCCGCGCCATTCAGGGAAATTTCTCGCGCGGTGAAGTGATCCGCATTCGCAGCCTGCAGGGCAGGGACATCGCCCATGGGGTTTCACGCTACAACAGCGACGCAATGCGGATGATCGCCGGGCATCACAGCCAGCAGATCAGCGACATTCTGGGTTATGAATATGGCCCGGTGGCGGTTCACCGCGACGACATGATCGTCAGTTAAGGAGCGGACAATGCTTGAAGAGATGGGAAAAGCGGCGCGTGCCGCAGCGTATACCGTGGCCGATCTGTCGACGGCGGAAAAGAACCAGGTGCTGATGACCATTGCCGACTATCTGGAGGCGGAAAGCGCTGAGATTCTGGCGGCTAACGCGCTGGACTTAGCCGATGCGCGTCAGAATGGCATGAGCGCCGCGCTGATGGATCGGCTG
The DNA here is from genome assembly GCF_011800365.1 of Pantoea sp. EKM103V. NCBI lineage: Bacteria > Pseudomonadati > Pseudomonadota > Gammaproteobacteria > Enterobacterales > Erwiniaceae > Pantoea > Pantoea sp. EKM103V. Next base: position 45,444 of record NZ_JAALFQ010000001.1, read on the forward strand.
ACGCTCAATCCGGAGCGGCTGAGCAGCATGGCCAGCGATGTGCGCAAAGTCTGCCAGCTCGCCGATCCGGTCGGCCAGCTCATTGATGGCGGGCAGCTCGACAGCGGGTTGCGCATCGAACGTCGTCGTGTGCCGCTGGGTGTGGTGGCCGTGATTTATGAGGCGCGGCCAAACGTCACCGTGGATGTTGCCAGCCTCTGCCTGAAAACCGGTAACGCCGCGATTCTGCGCGGCGGAAAAGAGACCTGGCGCACCAATGCGGCCACCGTGCGGGTGATCCAGAAGGCGCTGCAACAGCACGGACTACCGGCGGCAATTGTCCAGGCCATTGAGAACCCCGATCGTGAACTGGTGAATCAGCTGCTGAAGCTGGATCGCTACGTCGATATGCTGATCCCGCGCGGCGGAGCTGGCCTGCACAAGCTGTGCCGGGAAAACTCCACCATTCCGGTGATCACCGGCGGCATCGGCGTCTGCCATATCTACATTGATGAGACAATGGCGATCGAACCGGCGCTTGATCTGATCGTCAACGCCAAGAAACAGCGTCCCAGCGCCTGTAACTCGCTGGAGACCCTGCTGGTGGATCAGGCTATGGCCGATCGTTTCCTGCCTGCTTTCAGCGCGCGTATGGCGCAGGAGGCGATCGCGCTGCATGCTGACAGCAACGTGCTGACGCAGCTGCAGCAGGGGCCGGCATCGGTCTCGCTGGTCAATCCGCAGCAGTATGACGACGAGTGGCTGTCGCTGGATCTCAACGTCCGGTTAGTGGCGAATATGGATGAGGCGATTGATCACATTCGCACGCACGGCACGCAGCACTCGGATGCCATTCTGACCCGCGACACCCGCAAAGCAATGCGCTTTGTACGCCAGGTTGACTCGTCAGCCGTCTATGTCAACGCCAGCACCCGCTTCACCGATGGCGGGCAGTTCGGTCTGGGGGCTGAAGTGGCGGTGAGTACGCAGAAACTGCATGCGCGCGGTCCGATGGGATTAGAGGCGCTGACCACCTATAAATGGATAGCCTGGGGCGACGATACGCTCCGCTCATAATTGCGATAATTTTTTAACAAAACGGGAGTCTTTCACAGGCTCCCGTTTTTTTTAGCGTCTCTTTTTCGGGCCAGTGAAAGATAGGATTTTCTGCGCTTCAGTTTCAATTCCGTTCCGGTCACCTTATCGCAGGCCAGATTGCTGGCTGAATTTCACGCAATTTCTTACGGAACATTCCTGAAACACAAGGCGCTATGCGGCCTGAGGCAATATTTTTTGTCCCGTCGCAGGCTGAAGCGGATAATGATAATCAGGAACGCTTGATAAAGCGGTTAGGTAGTAAACGAGCGGTAATATAAAATGAACTGGTAGCAATAACGAAAATAACATCCAGTATCTCTTCTATGGCTGATTATTAACTAATGGTTAAAAAAGAAAGTACAAAACAAGCTTTCACCGCCAGGCTGATAGCGGCCTGTGAGAGTGCCGGCATTGCCGGACATGGACGGAACAAACAGGTTGCCAGCGCCCTGCAGAAGCAGGGCTGTAAAATTTCAACGCCGGGAGTGTGGAAGTGGTTTAACGCGCAGTCAGTGCCTGATGATGGCAACTTACTGGCGCTCAGCGAGCTGCTGGGCGTCCGGGTGGAGTGGCTGCAATATGGGATGGATCAACCCGCAGAGCCGGTGACGCTGAACACGTTTGCCGCCCGGAAAAATGTGTTCCGGGTGGACAGTCTGGACATTGGTCAGCGCAGTGCGGCGGGCCTGCCCGCGCGGGACGAGTTTGTCGAAACCATCCAGGCGATCGAATATGGTCCGGATGAGGCGCGGGTGCTGTTCAACGGTCGCCCGGCGGAAAACATCCGGTTAATCGCGATTAACAGCGACTCGATGGCGGACACCTTTGCGCCGCGCGATCAGCTGTTTGTCGATATCAGCGTGCGGATGTTTGATGGCGACGGCATCTACATCTTTACCCTTGACGAGCAGCTCTACCTCAAGCGTCTGCAACTTCAGCATAAGAAAATTGCTGTGATTTCAGACAATAAACGTTATGAGACCTGGTATCTCAATCATGATGACGTCACCAGCCTGAAGGTCCTGGCAAAAGTGATCATGAGCCAGGCGCGACAGTATCAAATCCTCGGCTGAGCCCGCCTTTATGGCGTTTCTCAGGCGGGCCGCAAAAAAATAATCGGCATAAATTCATAAATTTAACCAGCGGTAAATAAAAAATTAACCAACAGTGTTTGATAATGCATAAGAACCTGTTAATAATTTGGATATGGATGAACAACGCCGTTCTTTCAGGGATGAGCCGCTCTTAAACAATTGAGGCGCTGCACAAGCGCGAATCATACCACCCAAAAGTCAGTGAACTTTGGGATGGGGTGGATGCGCAAAATGCAGCGTCGTCAGATGCCGTTTATTTCCCCTTCGCTTACTTTCCACCTGGCTGCTCACGCAGCCGGGGGGCGAGCGTGCGATCGTGAATCGCGACATTCGGGCCCGTTCGGTTCGCCGAAAGCTCGCGCCTGCCACCCCATCGCCAAAGACTCATTCACAGGAGGAGTTATGGCGATAATTCACTATGGCAAAAGCGTTTTTGTGGGCAACGCACGTACTCGTCGCCATCGGCGGCGCCAACCTCTCAGCAGCCTGAAACAGAGTATCGACCAGGCCCTGAACTCTCCAGCTGAAACACCTGCCCTGCGGCGCGCAGAACAAATCTGCCAGCGTCAGGTTATCCCGCGCGTGGATCGCGCGATTACTGCACCCCGCATCATCAGCAAAGAGACTCCCGCTTTCGACAACTGCTGTCTGCCTCACGTCCATCTCTACGCCGTGAGCTGAAGCGCAAAAAAACACACCTTTTCGTTCCGGATAACGCTTTGCGTTCTCCAGCTTTCGCTGGGCGTAATCTGCTGAATTACTGTTCAGTTTTGCTGCAGGGTGAGCAAGGCATTCTGCTGCGCCGGACAGGGTAATGATCAGTGGGCGTTATGTATTTCTGTTCACAGGGCTGAATGGGTTTAACCCGCCATTGAGGAGTCGTTATGAGTCAGATAATCGCAGTACTGAACTTTGAAGAAGGGTATGTCGACGCGCCTTACCTCGACACGCTGGGGTTCCCCACGGTGGCCGGTGGCATCCGCATCGGACCCAAGGGCGCCTCGCTGAACAACTATGCGTTCCGGGTGCCACGGCGCGTCGGGGATGTCTGGAAGCAGTGCATTCTCGAAAACAAAATTCAGGAGATGCAGAGCCGGGAACTGCTGCGTAACGCGCTGGCAAAGTGCAATGACGCCCGCACCGATGTGTTGCTGAGCATGGCGTATCAGCTGGGCGTCGACGGGGTCATGCAGTTTAAAAACATGCTCAGCGCCATTGTGGCTGAGAAGTTTGATGAGGCGGCGGACGCGATGATGAACAGCCTGTGGGCCCGTCAGACACCGGGCCGGGCCAGACGTCACGCCGAGATGATGCGCAGCGGAACCTATGCGGTTTACAGGGGGTTGCTATGAGATGGCTCATGTTTCTGGTCGCCGTGCTGACGGCGATCATCATCCTGCTGCTGTTGCAGCGTTTCACCACCCTCCAGTTTGTCTCGCACGCCCGCCTGCTCTTCAGAACCTGGTCAGTCTGGCTGGCGTCGCTGGGATCGATGCTCAGCGCCTGGGCGCAATCCTTTCCTTCTGCCGCCGTTGATGCCTGGAGCGTGCTGCCGGAGGACGTCAAAACGATTCTGCCGCACAACTATCTGGGGCTGGTCGGCGCCTTCATGGTGGCGATGGGCGTCATCGCCCAGTTTGTTCGTCAGAAAAACCTGCTGAACGAGAAGCAGAAGGCCGGAGGAACGCAGCCATGACGCTGATTACAACATTACTGGGCGGCGGCTGGCACTGGCTTGCCGCGCTGGCCGCCGTTATTGCGGCCCTGGGGGCCACTTATTTTGGCGGCAGGAAAGTGGGCAAAGTGCAGCAAAAAGCACGGAACGACGTTGATAACGCGCAACAGGAGGCGGCCCGCGTGACTGCGGTGGCGCAACAGCAACAACATAACCGCGAGGAGGCTAACCGTGTGGCGACTGATAACCACAGCCTTGATGACGCTGCTGCTCGCGACAAGCTGCAGCAGTCGAAATACCACAAACCCTGAGCCGGTGGCGATCACCGACTCTGCCTGCGTTCTTTTTTCCCCTCTTTATACCTACGGCGATGACGCGCAAAAAATGGACGTTCGTACGGTGCGCGCCATCAACACCCACAACGACATGTGGGACACCCTTTGCGGCCATCCGGCTGCGGCGAAGTAGTGCGCTGATGGTCAGCGCGATATCCCAGTAATCCTGAGGAGGATTCTATGATCGAAGTTAACTCTTTTGCTGAACTGCGTACCACAGTCCCACCAAAATCAGGTGAAGTGGCGAGCCTGAAACGCTATTACGACAAAGATTCCAGCTTCCGTGGCGGCGCTGATTTTGTCGGCTTCCTCAGCACCACCCCGCTGAAGGATGATGGGGGTACGGTGGCGGTGGGGAACGGTTTCTACTGGAAGCGCACCATCAACGATCCGACTGAAGTGAATATCCTGCACTTCGGCGCGAAAGGGGATGGTGTCACCGATGATACCGACGCCTTTATGCGGATGCTGGCATGGACTCAGAGCTATAACACCTACGTGAAATCGTTGCCGGTGCGTTTTCCGGGTGGCCGCTTCCTGATTTCACCCATCGATCTCAGCGCGACGGAGACGGCGTTTTTTGGTATCCAGGGTGATGACAGCGATCTCGGATCGTCGCCGCGTACCACCATCATTTCCGACAAAAGCGCCAATACGGTGTTTAAGGTTAATGCGCGCCGGATCGTCATCAAAGGCATCTGCTGGCATGGACAGGCTAATGCCGGAACCGTCGACACCACTGCCAAAGTCACCGTCACGCCAGAGCAGTGCAGCAACGTTCAGCCGTTCTTTGAAAACACGATTGTGGGCGGCCAGATCGTCAATATCTACTGCTTCAAGGCGCAAAGCACCGGCGGGACCGTCTTTAAGCTGCAGGATACGCTCGACAGTAAGTTTGATCAGGTCTACAGCTCAAGCACCTTCTCACGCGTGTTTGATGTTGGCTGGTCAAATACACCGAAGGGGAACTGGGACCACTCAACTGCGATTGAGTTGTGCAACGCCAACTTCCAGTCAGGCTATGGCGACGCCACGCTCTATATGCCGCGCGTGACACAGGGGATCATGCGCAACGTCTGGATTGAGCACACCACCAACCCGGGGGATCTGTCGGACGGCGGCTGGACCATCGATACGCTCAACATTGAAGATTGCGGCACGCCGCTCAATCTCAACAATGCCCGCGTCCTGATGCGTCATATCAACCTGCAGGCCGGGGCGAAAATCACCAATGACGTGGCCGGCAATAAGTGGCTGTCGACCTTTGAATATGGCTATCGTCGGGATGAAAACTACGGCTCCTTCCTGACCGGTTCGCTGCGTGCTGGCTATTACAGCGGCTATAAAGTGGTGAACAACACCGACACCGATAACTGGTACCGGCTGGGTCAGCTCTATTTCCCGGCGCCTAACCAGCAGTGGGTGATGGAGTTAATCGGGAAAGCGGATGCCACCACACCCTCCGGCACCGCCGGTTCGCCGGTTAACGTCGTCGGTACGGGTAAGACGCTGATCAACCTGCAGCGTCTGGAGACGGTCTGGGCCGATGCGTACCACATGGGGCAGCCGTCGGTGCTGGACATCCGCTATGGCCGGGTAGGGACCACCTATGCCGTTATCTGGGTCAAGCTGAAAGCCAACAGCGGCGAGACGATGTTCAACCTGAAGACCACCGGGCCGACCCGTTTCGACACCGGCTCCTGCTCGCTGTTCCAGTCCGACATGTCCGTGGTGACAGACGTCACCAAAGTCGGCTCCCTGAAACCCGCGGCACGCTTCGGCATGCACAACGGACTGGCGGGCATCGGGGCCAACGAAAAAGGCGTGGTTACACTCGCTACCGCAGCGGGAACACCCGCCAACAAGACCGCGCCAACGGGGTTTGTGCTGATCAATATCAACGGCGTTGACCGCAAGGTCCCTTACTACGATTGATGATCGGCATGTTTTGGGCGAGGCTCCGGCCTCGCCCTTTTTTGATCGGCCGTCAGAAACCGTAACGGCACCCCGGCGATACTGACAGCGCGCAGTAAAACCGATAAGGTCATGGTCAGCGCAGATAAAACCCAGATATGAGGAGAAAAAGAGGATGAAAAGAGGTGTTATCGCGGCGGTGCTGGCTGCCGTTCCGCTGTTCGCGAGTGCCGCGGCCCCAACCTATCTGTATGATTTTATCCAGAACAAACAGACCGGCCAGGCGTATCACAAGCTGATCGCCGGGCACGCTTTTCCGGCATGGGTTGAGCAGGGCGGCACCAGTAGCCCGGCCACCGAGGTCACCATTAAGGGGGTGAAGTATCAGGCGCTGTCGGGATGTAAGCCACACAACTGCCCGGCGCAGACGATTGCCATCCTCTACTCGCCGGAGAAGGGCGATATTCATGGCGTCTACTCCGATTATGATGAGAAAAGCCGGCGTCAGACGCTGACCTGGCTGAACCTCGATCCCATTGATGAGGGTGGGATGCGCAACAGCCTGCTGAGCGAGCTGAATGGCGATCTGACACCCTGAGTCACGCTGGCAGACAGAGCAGAAGAGTGGCATGCGGGACGCATCGCTGAGACGTTTCCCCGCATGCCGGCCCGCTGAAACGGGCGGCCGCACAATTTGAGATTAATTTCAATTGCGGCTTGCGCCACCTGGTTAAGTGTGGCTTAATGAATCGTCGGTTTGATTAACAGACACTATCAAAGTAAGTAACCAAAGCAGTTCTCATCTCTAAGTTTGTCGCGAGACATCCCTTCTTTTTGAGTCTTCTCTTACGTTCTGATTAAAATCTGTTCTCAGGCCATTATGCCGGAAGGCTCGATATATTAAGGATTTAAGCATGTCTAACAAAATTCGCGGTACCGTTAAATGGTTTAACGCAGAGAAAGGCTTCGGTTTCATCTCTCCTCAGGACGGCAGCAAAGATGTATTCGTACACTTCTCTGCAATCCAGGGCACCGATTTCCGTTCATTAGACGAAGGTCAGCAAGTTGAATTCACAGTAGAAAATGGCGCCAAAGGCCCAGCTGCTGCGAACGTTGTTGGTCTCTAAGGACTGAAAATTACTTTTAAATGTCCACACTGTCATGGCTCACAGTTTCGTACATCACATTTTGATGTCACAAGAGCCAACCCGCATGGAGCGAAATGCATTTTCTGCAAATCTGTTGTTGTTCAGGTGAACACGGCAAGGATTGCGATTCAGAGCCAGCCTCGCGCACTCTGACAGGCTAGTGAGCCATATAGCGTTGTTGCATTTACTGTAATAAAAGGCTGCCTCTGGCAGCCTTTTTTGTTTCTGCTGTTGCCCGACCCGGAAACAGGCCCGCCGCAGCAGGCCGCTTCGGACGTTAACGCAGTACCGGCTGCAGGGAGAGTTTACCGGTGTTAAACACGCTCATGGCCTGTGCCATCCGCTCTGCCTGATCCTGCAGCGCCTGTGACGCGGCTGAGGCTTCCTGTACCAGCGCGGCGTTCTGCTGGGTCACTGCTTCCATCTGGGTAATCGCCTGGTTGATTTCACTGATGCCGCTGCTCTGTTCGCTGCTGGCGATAGTGATTTCGCTCATGATGTTCGCCACGCTCTGCACGCTGTTCACCACCTCCCCGATGGTAGAGCCCGCATGCGTAACCAGCTTGCTGCCCTCATCGACTTTCGCGACAGAGTCCTCAATCAGCACTTTGATCTCTTTTGCCGCTGACGCTGAACGCTGCGCCAGATTGCGCACTTCCGTCGCAACCACCGCAAAACCGCGACCCTGCTCGCCCGCACGTGCCGCTTCAACCGCCGCGTTCAGAGAGAGAATGTTAGTCTGAAAAGCGATGGAGTCGATAACGCTGATGATATCGACAATTTTCCGTGAGGAGAGGGCGATCGCTTCCATTTTCTCGATCACCTGCTCCATCACTACGCCGCCTTCACGCGCCACGCTGGAGGTTGCCGACACCAGATGATTGGCTTCACGCGCATTATCGGCGTTGTGCTTCACCGTCGAAGTCATCTGCTCCATGGCCGACGCGGTCTCCTCCAGCGAGCTGGCCTGCTGTTCGGTACGGGTAGAGAGATCGAGGTTGCCGCTGGAGATCTGATTCGAGGCCACCGCGATCGTGTCGGAGCCGGTGCGCACTTCGGTCACAATAGAGAGCAGGTTGTCGTTCATCCGCTGCAGCGCCTGCATCAGAATGCCGGTCTCATCACGCGAGGTGACCTGCATCTGCGAACTCAGATCGCCTGCGGCAACACGTTCAGCCACGTCAACCGCCGCCACCAGCGGACGCACGATAGAGCGTGTCAGGAAGTAGCCCAGCACAATCGAAGCCAGAATCGCCAGGGCGGAGAAAATCAGCGTGACCGTAATAGCCGACTGGCCATTATCCATAATGCCCTGACCCTCACTGCGCAGCTGCGAGTCCTGGGAGTTGGCAAAATTGATGGCGTCCTGCAGGAATTTATTCTGTGTGGCGGTCATGGATTGCAGCACATAGGTGCTGGCAGCATCAAAATTACCCGCCTGTACCAGCGCCATCAGCTCGGCTTTCACCTTTTCGAAGGCCAGCGATGAAGCGAGAAGACCGGCGATCTTTTTCTTACCCACCGGCGTGACCTGAATGGCCTCGATCTTCTTCATGGCGTTGTTAGTGCGTTGTGTCGCCTCTTCCAGCTGACCAAAGCGTTTCGCATTCTTTTCCGGGTGCAGCGTGTCGATCACCATGCCGCGCAGATATTTAATCTGATCGTTAACGCCGTCGCGCACATCAAAGGCCAGCCGGACCTTTACATAACGATCGTCAACGATCGAGGCGATCGCCGTATTAATACTGTTAATCCTCGTTATCGAGGTCACGCCGATGACGATCAGCAGCGTGACAATAATACCAAAGGCTGCAGCGAGCCGTATTCCCACCTTCATATTACTGATAATGAACATAATCTCTTCCCGTCTTAATATTAATCAATGAGTTATCAACAATCAGGTGCCTTGCCGTTGTGCGCAGTGCCTTGCTGATGCCTGAGGCCAGGACCGCAGACAAAAAGGGGGTCTCGCGCATACAGTTATCGGAGTGCGCAGATGTACCTTTAATATTTTTTAAGTAATAACGTTGCGTGAATAAATAATCGGGTCTAAGCATCAGAAAAAATGAACAATGATTGAGCGGCGAAATTAAGACAAAAAAAAGGGCTGTCAGCAGAAACGCTGACAGCCCGGTTTAAGCAACGGCTTAAAAGTCAGAAAATCAAAAAGTAGAGGCCAGCCCAGAATGCGAGGCTCAGGGTAACGGCGGTAATCCATGCCAGCTGGCGTAAACGGCCACGCAGCAGCTTCTGGCGAGCAGGGGTAACGGGTAAGGTTTCAATGTGCATAGTCGGTTCCTTGTCAGGTGAGCCGTAAACGCGGGCGAATGTGCCCGCATTCGCTTAGCGGGCCGCGTCGAGAACGTTGAAAATCACGTCTGACAGTTCGTTCAGCTCAAACTTCGCCACGTAGCCATCGGCACCGACTTTCCGCACGTGATCTTCGTTGGCGCTGCCGGAGAGAGAGGAGTGAATCACCACCGGCAGATATTTCAGAATCGGGTCACGCTTGATGTTGCGGGTCAGCGTAAAGCCATCCATTTCCGGCATCTCCAGATCGGTCAGCACCAGAGCGATTTTGTCATGGATCGACTCGCCTGCTGCCTGCGCTTCCTGGCTCATCTGCTTAATTTTTTCCCAGGCTTCCAGGCCAGTGTTATACATCAGCGCCGGGATGCCCATACTCTTCAGGCCCTGTTCCAGCAGCTGACGCGCCACTTTGGAATCCTCTGCCACAATCGCAACGGCGCCAGGGCGATAGTTGAACGTGCGTGGTCGCGCCGCTTCCGGCTCAACGCCGCGCACCGACGGAATGATGTCATACAGGATTTGCTCAACGTCCAGCACCATCGCCAGCTCATTGCTCTGCTTGTCACTGTCCAGACAGGCGATACTGGTGATGTTGCGACCGCCGATACCCGCTTCTGCGGTGTGAACCTGGCTCCAGTCGAGACGCACAATGTTCTCAACAGACTCAACGGCAAACGCCTGAGTGTTGCGGGCATACTCGGTCACCAGCAGCAGGTTAAGGCCGGTTTCCGGTACACAACCGGCCACGGCAGGCAGGTCGATGACCGGAATGAACTGACCCCGAATACTCGCCATCCCCAGCAGCGGCGACCGCATGCCAGCGGCTTTGGTGATGGCCGGCATCGGCACAATTTCACGCAGCTTGAAGACGTTAATGCCAAACAGCTCGGACTTGCCTTTCAGCTGATCGGAACCTAAGCGAAAAAGCAGCAGCTCAAACTTGTTCGATAACGCGAGGTTCGCTCTTTCATCAATCTCTTTTTGAAAATTATCCATGGTTGCCTCTGCGTTAACGCAGCTGGTGAAATAGGGTGTGTAAAGGTTATCGGCAGCAAACGGAAAAAGGTGAGAAGAGAAGGGTGAAATAAAACGATCGCCAATTAATGTGCCAGGCTTAACCCTGAAGGTTCAACATGGACACCTTTCCAATAAAGGAGTGTGAAATGAAAAAAGTGATTTTAGCGTCATTGCTGGTGATGGTGAGCGCGGGCGTTGCAGCGGAAGAGGGTGGATACAAAGCGGGCGAAACGCCACCGCCTCAGCACAAGCAGGATGCGGGCTATAAAGGCTCTGAGGATACCGGTCAGACGCATATCGATCAGATCCGCGACTTCCGTCAGGGCGGTTACGTGACGCTGGAAGGCTATATCGTGAAGAAAGAGCAGGGTGAACGTTATCAGTTCCGCGACAACACCGGGACGTTACCGATTATCGCGCCGAAGAAAACCTTTGATGGTAAGACCTACACTGCGGAAGACAAAGTGCGGGTCAGCGGCAAGGTGCAGGGTAAAGGGGATAAGACCACGCTGCACGTGACCCAAATCGAAGAGCCGTAATAAAAACGGGCGAGGTTCTCCTCGCCCGTTTTTTCAATCCTTCAGCAGAATCGCCCGGCAGGTTTTGCCTTTGATTTTGCCCTGCTTGAGTTTCACCAGCGCGCCTTTTGCCTGACTGGCTTCAATGGCCACATAGGCATGGGTTGGCGTCAGCACAATCTTCCCAATCTGCTCCGCGCGATACCCCGCCTCACCGGTCAGTGCCCCCAGAATGTCGCCCGGACGAATCTTGGCTTTACGACCGCCATCAATGCAGAGCGTCATCATGGCCGCAGGCAGCGGTTTGCTGCTGCCTTTTTTCAGCGTGCTGGCCGCGATCCACGGCAGTTTCTGCTGCAGGAAATCTTCCAGCGCGTGGGCGCGAGCCATCTCATCGGGTGCTACCAGGCTGACCGCAACGCCATGCTCACCGGCGCGTGCCGTGCGCCCGATACGATGCAGGTGGACTTCAGGGTCCCAGGCGAGCTGATAGTTGACGACCATCGCCAGTGATTTGATGTCGAGTCCGCGTGCGGCGACGTCGGTAGCAACCAGGACACGACCGCTGCCGTTAGCGAAGCGGATCAGGACGCGTTCGCGGTCGCGCTGTTCGAGATCGCCATGCAGCGGCAGGGCGCTGATGTCGCGTGCGTTGAGCGCCGCGGCAACATCGTCGCATTCACGTTTGGTGTTACAGAAGACCACACAGGAAGCGGGCTGATGATCGCTGAGCAGGGCAATCAGTAAGCCCAGTTTTTCATTGTGGCTCGCTTCAAAGAACTGCTGGTCAATAGCGGGCAGTTCGCTGACATCTTCCGTCACCACGCTGAGCGCGTCGCGCTGGAAGCGGGTGCTGATAGCCGTGATGCCGTCAGGCCAGGTCGCGGAGAAGAGCAGGGTCTGGCGTGACGCGGGGGTGGCTTCAATGATCGTTTCCATATCATTCAGGAAGCCCATCTCCAGCATCCGATCTGCTTCATCAAGCACCAGCGTGTTGAGCTGGTCGAGCTTGAGGTTTTCACGATGGATGTGATCGAGGATACGACCTGGCGTGCCGACCACGATATGCGGCGGATGCACCAGGGAGTCGCGCTGTGCGCTCATCGGCTGTCCGCCACACAGGGTGAGGACTTTGATGTTACGGGTGAAGCGTGCCAGCTGGCGCAGCACGTTGCCTACCTGATCCGCCAGTTCACGGGTCGGACAGAGGATCAGGGCCTGAGTCTGAAAGCGGGTGCTGTCGATATGGTGCAGTAAGCCGATACCAAACGCAGCCGTTTTACCGCTGCCGGTTTTTGCCTGCGCGCGCACGTCGCGTCCCTGCAGAATGGCGGGCAGCGTGGCGGCCTGGACCGGCGTCATGCTGGTGTAGCCCATCTCGCGCAGGTTATCGAGCTGGCTGTCGGGAAGCGAATTGAGGGTAGAAAAAGCGGTCACGGGCGCGGCCTCTGAGGCTGAAAGTGTAGAGCATGATTGCGGGGCAAGTCTGGCAGAAAGCACGCCAGACGGCAACGGGAACCTCGATGGTTAGCTGGGTGAATCTATCTCTGCCGTATCGCTTAGGAATAGACTGAAGTTTGCCTGGAAATGGTGGTTTTTTTTAATTGATTGGCCGGTGCCGAAGGCGACTAATCAAAAAAGGGTATTTCATGAGGCCAGTCATAGGTTTATAAGCTGCCGTTTTTAAAAATTTATTTCATTGTTAATCAGATAAATCCTTTGTCATGACTCCAGTAATAGAATTAATCATTAAAAAATATCACTCCTGGTGCCGATAAAAATCCTGAGCTAATTGCTTTATATTTAGCGCGCCATATTCCTGGTACAACGACCGGTAGAGGGTATTTGCATTGAGTAATAGCATCCAGGGACCACATGAAAATGTGCTTAAAATAGTAGGCCGCGCCGTACTGACACTTCACGTTCATGGAGAGAGCTTATCTGCGGATAAGATCGCTTCGATGATCGGGTGTTATGCGGAAGATGAGCCCTGTGATCAGGAAGATCGTCGCTTATACGCGCTGGCAATGGAATTAATGTCGAATCAACAATGGGCCAAAAGCGCGTAACACGCACTCCGCTCAGGTAAATGCAGAGCCTCCCCTGTGGAGGCTCTGTCGTTTCTGGGAGGCGTATGTCCGGCAGTCGTTTCCCGTTTCAAAACTATCGCTACTGGTAAACCGTGGGCACCGGAAATCTATCAGCGATAAATAAGCTTAAAGCGCAGGGAAGCCAGTCAGAAGAGGAAAGCGTCCCGCGCCAGGGACGGCGCGGGCCGAGCGGCCAGGGATTGGCTTAAGCGCCTTTCCGATCTGACTGGCTTCCCTGAGCAGACTGGATCCATTTCACGATACCACTCACCTTCCTCTCAGAGCAGGCTTCAGGGAGCATATGCCCTCCGCAAAGACGCAAAACCGCCATCCCTGGCAGGCTCAGCGCGGGCCATCCCTGGCCCGCTATGCTTTGCTACAGGCGTATGCTCCCTTCGCTTTAAGTCCGGCAGTCGCGTCCCTGAGCAGGCTCGCTCTCTCCGCTATGACTAAGCAGGCTCAGCGCGAGGCATCCGCCCTGCGATTTCAGGCCGATGACAGCGCAAACACGGGTTTACCGCGCGAGAAGGTCGCGACTACCGGTGAAATCCGTGCCACGGCTTCGGCGGAGCAGCTGGCGGCTACCAGCATCATGTTCGCATCATCGCCCGGTTGCGGCCACTGTCTTTCGCCCTGAGCCGAAAGCGGAAGCCGATCGTCTGTGGCAATCCCCAGCGCCCGCGACAGCGAAAACTCATCCGATCCGCGATAGAGCTGGGCATAGAGATTCGCTTTTTCCAGCATGCTGCCGGTGCCAAAGGGTGACCAGTGATCGATAACGCTGTCGGTGCCGGTCATGACTTTTACGCCCGCCGCCTGCAGCTGCGGAATCGGCATGGTCAGTTTGCCGAGGGGAAGCGTTGAGGCTACGCTGAACTGCTGCTCTGCCAGCCCTTCAATCATTTTGTTCAGAGCGCTCCCCTCCAGCGTCGCCAGCGCAAAACCGTGGCTCAGCGTCACATTGCCTTTCAGCGCCGGGTTCCTGGCGACGGTGTCGATCATGTACTGGATCGCGGCCACGCCAGCCGGGGAGGTTTCATGCAGATGGATGTCAACGCCGCGCTGATAATCGAGTGCAATCCGGAACATCGCATCCAGTGACTTCTCCATCGCGCCATCCACGCTGGTGGGGTCCAGCCCGCCCACCTTTGCGACGCCGTGCTGCATCGCCTCGCGCATCAGGCCATCGACCTGCGAGTGCAGCAGGCCGTGCTGTGGAAACGCCACGATCTCGCAGTGAAAGTCGGGGTGCCGCGCCAGCGCCGCCTGCAGATGTTCCAGACTCTGCAGGCCGCTGACCGGATCGATATTGCAGTGGCTGCGGGCGCGGGTGGTGCCTTTGGCGTTCAGCAGGGCGATTAACGCTTCGGCGCGCGCCTGTGAGTGCGGCAGCAGTTGCGGAATCAGCACCTGCTCGCGGGCAATCATATCCATGATGGTTTTGCCCTGACGGGGACGGGGCGCCTGCCACGGGCCGCCGTAAAAGGTCTTATCAAGGTGGATGTGCATATCCCGGGTGGCGGGCAGCAGCAGTGCATCCTGCGCATCCCATGACGGCAGAGTTGCATCACCCTGACCGGCGGGCGTCAGTCGATCAATGCTGCCGTCGCGCACGCTGATATCGTAACGGCCGGTGCGGGTGGCGACGATCTCATCCTCCTCACGAATAAACCCCTCCTCCAGCCGCACATTGCGCAGCAGATAGTGATCCTGCTGAGGCAGCGGGGCGGGGGTGTGAGGGTGGGAGACGGAGGGGGCGGAGGTCGTCGCGGCACTGGCCGGGCCGAGACCCGCAGCGAGCAGGCCGCCTGCGGCGGTCCAGCGGACACCGTGTCCGAGAAAGTCACGGCGGCTCGATGAAGAGGAAACGGGCATAAAAACTCCAGTCAGGGGAACAGACCGTTAATCTGACAAAGGCGGGCTTACCCTGCTGCGCTATTTCTCACTGGTGACTATTCGATATTTCACTGCCAGCGCAGCTGACCGAACGCCGCCAGTGATTCCGCCAGCGCGCGCTGCAACGGATCCTGTGGATGACGGCAGAACAGCGCCAGTTCAAAAGTATCAATCACCGGCAGCCCCTGCTCACGGCCCAGCACCCGATGTTCGGGCAGGCGACAGCTGGCGGGCAGCAACGTCAGTCCCAGCCCCTGCGCACTGGCGGCGGCCAGCGCCACCAGACTGGCGCTGCTGTAACTGATGCGCCAGCTTCGGCCCAGCGCATCGAGCGTCTGACACACCTCATCGCGATAAAGCCCCTGCTGGGGAAAAAGCACCAGCGGCACCGGCGTCTGTTCGAAGCAGGGCCACTCCGCGCTGTCGAGCCATAGCAGCGGTTCCGGCCGCGATGCCAGCGGACGATCGCCATAGGGCTGCTTAATCAGCATGATATCCAGCTCTTCACGCTGCCAGGCGCGCCTCAGCTCCACCTGCATGCCGCTCATCACATCCAGCCGCAGCTGAGGGTGGGCGCGACTGAAGTGCGCCAGCAGACCGGCGGTGGGGGCGGCAAAATCTTCCGGCACTCCCAGCCGCAGCACGCCGTCGCGCCACTGATCGCTCAGGACATCGTGGGCTTCTGCGTTCAGCGCAATAATCCGTCGCGCATAGCCCAAAAGTTTTTCGCCCTCTTCGGTGATCTGCACCTGATGCGAGGAGCGAACCAGCAGCGCCTTTCCCACCATCTCCTCAAGGCGCCGCACCTGCTGGCTGACGGTGGATTGCGACAGGTGCACCCGGTCGGCCGCCCGGGTGAAGCTGGTGGTTTCGCACACGGCCACAAAACTGAGCAACTGCTGCGGGGTAAACATCGGCTGACGATTCATTTTCTCACTACCTGGCAGAGTAATATTTCATTTCCCAATAGTATCGGCTGCTGTCAGGCTGACAACTTTTAAACGTATGGATTGCCGATGAAGAGAGATAACGTTCTGCTGCTGGCGGCACTGGTGCTGGCCGGGCTGAATATGCGGCCGCTGATGACCTCCGTCAGCCCGCTGCTCGGCCAGTTACGCCAGAGCATTGGCCTGTCACCGCTGGCGGCGTCGCTGCTGCCAGCGCTGCCGATGATGATGATGGGCGCGATCGCCCTCGTCAGTGCGCCACTGATGCAGCGCTTTTCCGTGCGCAAACTACTGCTGGGCGGGCTGCTGCTGTTGCTGCTGGCCCTGGCGAGCCGGCTGTTTGTGACGGAGGGGCGAGGACTGGTGCTGACGACCCTGCCGGGCGGTGCGGGCATCGGCATCGTGCAGATGGCGATGCCGGGAGTGATCCGCCAGCGCTTTGGCCAGCGCAGTGCCGGGGTCACCGGTCTGTGGGCCGCGGCGCTGATGGGCGGCGGCGGCATCGGTGCGGCAATCTCGCCGTGGCTGACCGGGCAGCTTGGCTGGCAGGGCGCGCTGAGCAGCTGGGCGCTGCCGGTGGTGCTGGCTATGCTGCTCTGGCTGTTTATCGCCAGCAGACCGGTCGCCCGCCAGGAGAGGGCAGCGCTGCCTTCCCTCTGGCGTAAACCGCGCGCCTGGGCCCTGGCGCTGAGTTTCGGCCTGGTGAACGGCGGTTACGCCATCTGTGTCGCCTGGCTGCCCGACTTCTATCACCAGCTCGGCTGGCCTGCGCAGGCGGGCGGCTCACTGCTCGGCATGATGATCGGCTGTCAGGTGACCGGGGCGCTGCTGCTGCCTCTGCTGGCGCGGGGGCGCGATCGCCGTCCGCTGCTGCTGCTGACGCTGGCGATGCAGCTCAGCGGCATGCTTGGCTTCCTGTTTGCCCCGCAGCTGGCTCCCTGGCTCTGGGCGGGGATCGCGGGCGCAGGACTGGGCGGGGCGTTTCCGCTGGCGCTGGTACTGGCCCTGGATCATCTGGCGCAGCCGCAGGCGGGTGCACGGCTGGTCGCCTTTATGCAGGGCGTCGGCTTTATTATCGCGGGCAGTATGCCGTTTATCGCCGGGCAGTTGCACACGCTTACCGGCCACTTCACCAGCGTGTGGGTTCTGCAGGCGGCGGTTACGCTGCTGCTGATTGCGCTGAATCTGCGTTTCCATCCGCGCAGTTATCCGCACGCCTTTCCCGAAGAAAATCCCTGATTTTGGTCAGACCAATCGGCGCAATATTTTTCCCTGGTTCACACAACCAGAAAAATCGCGCAACTTTTGTTGCCTCAGGTTAACAATGCATTAACTATCTCCAGCCATAAGGCCCGCGAAAGCCGGATGTGGTCTGACCAATCCGGCGGGCTGAGGGAATGCAGCACAGCGACTGTGTTCCATCTCATCTTTCCTCTGGAGATAACGGCATGCAGATCTGGCAACAAAACTACGATCCGCTGGGCAACATCTGGCTTTCGAGCCTGGTCGCACTGATACCAATTCTGTTTTTCTTCTTTGCACTGATTAAACTTAAGATGAAGGGCTATCTGGCGGCCACTCTGACTGTGGTGCTGGCGCTGCTGGTGGCGCTGTTCCTCTATCAGATGCCGGTGGCACAGGCGCTGGCCGCCGTGGTGTATGGTTTTCTCTACGGCCTGTGGCCGATAGCCTGGATCATTGTCGCCGCCGTTTTCGTTTACAAAATTTCGGTTAAAACCGGCCAGTTCGATATTATCCGCGCCTCTATCCTGTCGATTACGCCCGATCAGCGCCTGCAGATGCTGATTGTCGGCTTCTCGTTCGGCGCCTTTCTGGAAGGGGCGGCGGGCTTTGGTGCACCCGTCGCGATTACCGCCGCGCTGCTGGTGGGGCTGGGCTTCAACCCGCTCTATGCCGCCGGGCTCTGCCTGATCGTGAATACCGCGCCGGTCGCCTTTGGCGCGATGGGGATTCCGATTATCGTGGCGGGGCAGGTCACCGGGCTGGATAGCTTCGCCATCGGCCAGATGGCCGGACGTCAATTGCCGCTGCTGACCCTGATTGTGCTGTTCTGGATTATGGCGATCATGGATGGCTGGCGTGGGGTAAAAGAGACCTGGCCGGCAGTCATGGTGGCGGGCGGTTCCTTTGCTGTCGCCCAGTTTCTCAGCTCCAACTTTCTGGGGCCGGAGCTGCCTGACATTATCTCGTCGCTCGCCTCGCTGATCTCTCTGACGCTGTTTCTTCGGGTCTGGAAGCCGGTGCGCATCTTCCGCTTTGCTGATGCCGGGGCGAAGCAGGGTGACGCCCTGACGCCGCCGCAGACGTACCGGCTGAGCCAGATCGTTCGCGCCTGGATGCCGTTCCTGTTTCTCACCGCCACCGTAACGCTCTGGAGTATTCCGCCGTTTAAGGCGCTGTTTACTCAGGGCGGCGCGCTCTATGAGTGGGTGCTGAACATACCGGTTCCGCTGCTGAATGGGCTGGTGGCGCGGGTGCCGCCGGTGGTCAGCAGCGCCACGCCTTATCCGGCCCTCTATAAGCTCGATCTGATCTCCGCCACCGGCACCGCGATTCTGATCGCGGCGATTGCGGCGATGATCTTCCTGCGCATGAAGCCCAGGGCCGGATTGCAGACCTTTGCGGCTACGCTGAAGGAGCTGGCGCTGCCCATCTACTCTATCGGAATGGTGCTTGCCTTTGCCTTTATCTCCAACTACTCCGGCCTCTCCGCCACGCTGGCGCTGGCCCTCGCACACACCGGTCACGCGTTTACCTTCTTCTCGCCGTTTCTGGGCTGGCTGGGCGTCTTCCTGACCGGATCGGACACCTCATCCAATGCGCTCTTCGCCGCCCTGCAGGCTACCACCGCGCAGCAGATTGGCGTCTCCGATGTCCTGCTGGTGGCGGCCAACACCACCGGCGGCGTAACCGGCAAGATGATCTCACCGCAGTCGATCGCCATCGCCTGTGCGGCGGTCGGGCTGGTGGGCAGAGAGTCCGACCTGTTCCGCTTTACCGTGAAACACAGCCTGATTTTCACCTGTATGGTCGGTCTCATTACCACCCTTCAGGCCTACGTTTTCCCCTGGATGATCCCATGACAAACCCGGCAGACCCGCTGGTGACGCGCCTGCGGGCGTACATCACCGACCATCACCTTGAGCCAGGCATGCGCCTGCCTGCCGAGCGACAGCTGTCGGCTGAACTCGGCGTTTCACGCTCCTCGCTGCGTGAGGCGATTCAGCAGCTGATCAGCAGCGGCATGCTGATCAGCCGGCGCGGCGGCGGAACCTGGCTCCGGCAGCAGCTGGCCCCCTGGTCGGAACAGCGCATCGTGGAGCCGATTCGCCAGCTGCTGCATGACGATCCCGACTACCGCTATGACATTCTGGAGGCGCGTCACGCCATTGAGGCCAGCACCGCCTGGCATGCGGCACTGCGCGCCACCGACGCCGACAGAGAGCGGCTGCAATACGCCTTTGATGCCACGCTGAAGCTGAAGGAGAGTGACGATCCCGATCTCGCCGCCCAGGCCGATGTGCGCTTCCATCTGGCGATTGCCGAGGCGTCGCACAACCTGGTGCTGCTGCAGACCATGCGGGGCTTTTTTGAACTGCTGCAATCCTCGGTCATGCAGAGCCGTCAGCGGATGTATACCCAGCCTGCGATTTTTGCCCGCCTCACGGAACAGCATCAGGCGCTGCTCGACGCCATTCTCGCGGGCGACGCCGACGCCGCCCGGCAGGCGGCGATGCAGCATCTGGGGTTTGTTCACACCACCATGAAAAGCCTGCATGAAGATGAAGCGCGTCAGGCGCGCATCACCCGCTTACCGGATAACGACACACGCAACCCTAAGG
This sequence comes from Pantoea sp. EKM103V, assembly GCF_011800365.1. NCBI lineage: Bacteria > Pseudomonadati > Pseudomonadota > Gammaproteobacteria > Enterobacterales > Erwiniaceae > Pantoea > Pantoea sp. EKM103V. Next base: position 65,328 of record NZ_JAALFQ010000001.1, read on the forward strand.
AATCTGACTGATGATTATCTCAGCTGCCAGTGACTATCGCGCCGCCGCGCAACGTATCCTGCCGCCGTTCCTGTTCCACTATCTTGACGGCGGGGCCTATGCCGAACATACCCTGCGTCGCAATGTGGAGGATTTGTCGGACGTGGCGCTGCGCCAGCGTATTCTGAAGAACATGTCAGAACTGAGTCTGGAAACGACCCTGTTTAAGGAAACCCTGTCGATGCCGGTTGCGCTGGCGCCGGTAGGACTGTGTGGCATGTATGCCCGTCGGGGAGAGGTGCAGGCGGCGCGTGCGGCTGCCCTGAAAGGGATTCCGTTTACCCTCTCCACGGTTTCGGTCTGCCCGATTGAAGAGGTGGCACCGGCGATTAACCGCCCGATGTGGTTCCAGCTCTATGTGCTGCGCGACCGTGGCTTTATGCGCAACGCCCTGGAGCGCGCCAAAGCCGCGGGCTGCTCGACTCTGGTCTTTACCGTCGATATGCCGACGCCGGGTGCCCGCTATCGCGATGCGCACTCCGGCATGAGCGGTCAACACGCCGCGCTGCGGCGCTACTGGCAGGCGGTCACGCATCCGCAGTGGGCGCTGGATGTCGGCCTGCAGGGGCGTCCACACGATCTGGGCAATATCTCTGCCTATCTCGGCAAGCCGACCGGACTGGAAGATTACATCGGCTGGCTGGCGAACAACTTCGATCCCTCTATCTCCTGGCGCGATCTGGAGTGGATCCGTGAGTTCTGGGACGGGCCCATGGTGATCAAAGGGATTCTGGACCCGGAAGATGCGCGCGATGCGGTGCGCTTCGGGGCCGACGGGATTGTGGTGTCTAACCACGGCGGCCGTCAGCTGGATGGTGTGCTGTCGTCTGCGCGGGCGTTACCGGCGATTGCCGATGCCGTCAAAGGGGATCTTGCCATTCTGGCAGACAGCGGTATCCGCAACGGGCTGGATGTGGTGCGCATGATTGCGCTGGGCGCAGACAGCGTGCTGCTGGGACGCGCCTTTATCTATGCGCTGGCGACCCACGGTCAGCGCGGCGTGGAAAACCTGCTGAACCTGATTGAGAAGGAGATGCGCGTTGCCATGACCCTGACCGGCGCGAAGTCCATCGCGGATATCACGCGCGATTCGCTGGTGCAGGCCGGGGCGCTGCTGGAACCGCAGAGCGCCTCACCCCGTCCGCGCGCGGTGAGTTAAGCCTGCGAAAATGAATGCATTGTCTATACTTAGCTTCTTTACCCACAGGAGGAATGAGATGACCATTCATAAGAAAGGTTCGGCGCATTGGGAAGGCGATATCAAAGGCAAAGGCACCGTCAGCACTGAGAGCGGCGTGCTGAGCCAGCAGCCCTATGGCTTTAACACCCGTTTTGAAGGCGGCAAAGGCACCAACCCGGAAGAGCTGATTGGTGCAGCGCACGCGGCCTGTTTCTCCATGGCCCTGTCGTTGATGCTGGGCAATGCGGGCCACAAGCCGGAAAGCATTGATACCACGGCCGATGTGTCGCTGGACAAGAAAGGCGACGGCTTTGCCATCACCAAAGTGGCGCTGACCAGCACCGTCTCTCTGCCAGGCATTGATAAGTCAGCGTTTGATGAAATTATCAACAACGCCAAGGCGGGCTGCCCGGTTTCTCAGTTACTGAATGCGGAAATCACACTGGATTACACGCTGAATAACTGATGCCGGTAACGGGTCGCCCTCTGGCGACCCTGGCGCGACGCTATGCACAACCGGTCCTGCTGTTGACCGAAACAGATGCGCCTTCAGGCGCATCTTTGCTTTCTGAAAGAGAGGAAACCGCGATGGTGAGAGTCCGGGCGGCCAGAAAACAGTGGAAGATGGTGCTGGTGCTGTTATGCATCTGTGGTGCCCTGCTGCTGATACGCCGGGCTGCGATAATCTGGGCCTGAACCGATGAAGGGAACAGGTCGCCACACGCTGGGCATCTTACTGATGGTGATTATCGTGCTGGAGGCGATTTACTTCCTGCTGACAGCCTCATGGCTGCCGTGGCGGTAGATTTCGCTCAGACAAAGGCATCTTCGCGCCGTCTGACGCGCACGTCGCTGCGCGCAATGCGATGAGCCTTACGCGGATCGCCCACCACAAACTCAAAGGTAGGCGTGTAGTAAAACGGCAGCCAGCCGCCATAACTGCTCTCCCACTCCCAGCGGACAGGGCAGGGCCACAGAATGCCATCATACAAAAGATAGTAAACCCAGCGTCCGGCAGGACGACGGGGACGTGATGTTTTCATGGGATTCACAACGATAATGGTGAACAACAGCTTATATTTTGTACGCTAAATCGCCAGCTTGCAATGTTGCAGCGCGGCTTTATTGCGACTGGCCCTGAATCAGCGATGAACTTCACCGCAAAGCAGGACCACGTTCGGTCTGACTTTGTGAATACGGTGCGCCATCGTTTCACAGTCGGCTTTGGTCGGATAGATACGCTCCGAGACGGGTAACGCCTCACAGGCATCATATCCACACGCGCTCACTAACAACACAAATCCTATCAACATCGCTCTTCTCCTTTACACGGTCTGCTGGTCCGGACTGTGACGTCTTTTTTCCCTTTTTATCCACCAGTATAGACAAACGTGCCGGGGCAGCATTGTCAGTGTGAGCGGTGGCCCGCGACACGGCCGGAAAACGGTGCGTCAGCAGAGAGGCGATGAGGCGTCAGCCCGCGAAATACCAGGCGGGCAGCAGCGCAATCAGATTGTTCAGGGTGTGCAGAAAGATAGGCAGGGCAAGACTGTTACTCCGCAGCCGGGCGTAGCAGAGCAGCAGCGAAAAGAGTGTCAGGGCGATCAGGGTCTGCCAGTGAACATACTGCGTGTGCATCACCGCAAACAGCAGCGAGGTCAGCAGCATACAGGCGAAGCGGCTGCGCGGTGCCCACAGCAGAAAGCCCTGCAACAGGAATCCGCGGAACAGCACCTCTTCAAACACCGGGGCCAGCAGCACGGCGGTGAGCAGCAGAATCAGCAGCGAATTGCGTCCCTGCTGGGCCTGCATCACCAGCCAGCCTTCCGGCTGCATAAACTGCATCTGGGCCGCCATCAGGACAAACAGCGCGCCGGTAAAGAGCAGGGTTTGCAGCATGCCGAGTTCACCCAGCGGCAGATCGGCGCGGCGCTGGCAGTAAAAGCGATACAGCGGGTAGATGACCGCAAATTCAAACAGGCAGAGCACCGGCACCAGCAGTCCGTCATTGCGCAGCACGCTGTAGTTGGGAAACAGCGTGATCAGCATGGTAACCAGGTAATAAACCACAAAGCTGCCGACGTAGAACAGCGTCAGGGTCACTCTGTCGGAATTGGTGTTCATAGGCGACTCTGCCAGCGAAGGTTAGCGCATAGTAGCAATGCGCCTGATCGCTGTCGAGTCAGCCCTTGAGACAATATTGCATGCTTATTTTTGCCGCAGACTAAACACCGGAGCAGGCGGGCCGATAACTGAGGAAACTATCTGGTCAGCCCCCCGTATTACAGGGCTGGCCCGTGACTAAAACCTGGTTGTGTAGTGAGCACTTTCAATGAATTTTAACCCCCCGGCACCGCCCTCACCGCCATTCAGACAGGCTGCTGAAGACCGCACTGTGCGCTTTACGCGCCGCAGTCTGCGTACGCTTTCGCTGCTGCTGTTTGGCGTGCTGCTGCTCTCAATGGTGATGGTGCTGACCATCGCCCAGCGGCAGAACAGCACATCGGCTGAGCACGATCTGCTGCTGGTGCAGCAGGCGTGGAAGAGTCGTCAGGAGGCGATGGCCACTGATATCCGGGATTATGCATTCTGGGGCGAAGCGTGGCGTAATCTTCACGTCAGCGTGAACAAAGCCTGGGCGTATGACGAAGAGAACTTTGGTCCGGGTCTTTATGAAGAGTATCACTATGAAGGCGTGTTCGTGGTGGATGGCAAAGGTCACACCACCTACACGGTGATTGATGGTCAGCTGACGGACACGCCGCTGGAGGCGTGGCTGGGTCAGCAGACGTCCGGCCTGATTGCGGCCGCGCGTCAGCTGAACAACAGGGCCATGACGCAGGATGCAGAGATCAATCATCTGCCCGCCATCGTGGTGGCCGCCCCGATCAGCAGCGGCAGAGTGGATAACACGCCGTCAAAGGCGGGGCCGCCATCCGTGATGGTGTTTGTGAATCTGTTTACCCCCGCCAAGCTTCAGGCGCTGGGCGCCTCGCTGGATGTGCGTGAGCTGCGTCTGCCCGACAGTGAAGAGGATGCGCTGCGCGAGCCGCGCATGGTGCAGCCGTTGCCGCACGGCGAACCGATTGTCCTGCGCTGGACACCGAAGATGCCGGGAATGGGCCTGATCCTGTTTCTGCTACCCCTGCTGACGCTGATGGCGATTATCATTGGTCTGATCACCCGCCGCGTCAGCCGCCATGCGCTTTCGAATGCGATCCTCTCAGACCGGCGCTTCGCCATGCTGGCGATCAGCCAGCAGGAGCTGGCCAGCAGTGAAGCGCGGTTTCGCGATCTCGCTGAGGCGGCGTCAGACTGGATCTGGGAGACGGATGAGAAGGGCCGCCTGATCTACCTGTCCGCGCGCTTTGAAAATGTCACCGGCCACGACATGTCACACTGGCTGGGGCGACACATCGATCAGCTGCTGACCCATCCCAGCCATTCGCTGGTCGCCTGGCTGCTGCGCCAGGAGGAGGAGGGGCAGCAGATGCCGTTGCGCTGCCAGTTTATGTCGGCGCAGGGCAACCGCCGTATTGGTCAGCTGGTGGCGAAAACGATCTGGCATGACACGCGGCGTATCGGATTCCGCGGCACGGTTTCAGACATCACGCAGAGTATGGAAGCGGAGGCGCGTATTCAGTTCCTGTCGCGTCATGACGTCTTAACCGGCCTGTCGAACCGCGTACAGCTGCAGGAGTTTCTGACACAGCATCTTGAGCAGCCGGAAGGGATCGTGCCGCTGACGCTGATTACGCTCGACCTCGATCAGTTCAGGCCGATCAACGAAACCTGGGGCCATGCGACGGGCGATGAGGTGCTGAGCCAGATCGCGCAGCGTCTGAAGCGCGCCACGGGGCCTCAGGAGCTGGTGGCACGACTGGGCGGGGATGAGTTTGTGCTGGTCCTGCGTGAAACGAACCGCGAGCGGGTCGATCAGCGCTGTGCTCAGCTGGTGCATGAGGTTCAGCAGCCGATCAGCACCGGCCAGCATGTCCACTATCTGACGGTCAGCATGGGCATTGCCTGCGTCCCGCAGGATGCCAGTCACCCGGAAACGCTGCTGCGTATGGCCGACATCGCGCTCACCGAAGCGCGTGAAGCGGGGCGCAATCAGTGGGTCTGGTATGCCAGCGAGATGGCCAGCCAGCGCGAGGATAAGCGTGAAATGGCACGCCGCATTGAGAAAGCGCTGAGGAACAATGAATTTCGCCTGCACTATCAGCCCCGCTATCAGCTGCTGAGCGGCCAGCTGGCGGGAGCCGAGGCGTTGCTTCGCTGGCAGGTTGCGCCGGATCAGTGGATGACACCCGATCACTTTATTCCGCTGGCGGAAGAGAGCGGACTGATTGCCACCATCAGTGACTGGGTGCTGATGCGCGCCTGTGAAGATGCACTGGGGTGGGGAGGCGACCGCTACGTCTCGGTGAATATCTCGCCGATGGAGTTTCGCACCAGCGACCTGGTGCAGCGGGTGGCGGATGCACTGGCCCGAAGCGGCCTGCCGGCAACGCGCCTGGAGCTGGAGATCACAGAGAATGTCACCTTTGAACATCCGCAGCGTGCGCTGGAGATGATGCAGGGCTTACGGGCGCTGGGGGTCAGGTTAACCGTGGATGATTTCGGCACCGGTTATGCCGCGCTGGGTTACCTGAAAACCTACCCCTTTAACGGCCTCAAGATCGATCGCTCATGGATGAAAGATTTTCCGGAGTCGGAGCAGGCACAGTCAGTGGTAGCGGGCATTATTGCGCTGGCACGCGCGTTTGCGCTGACCATTACGGCAGAGGGGATTGAGACAGAAGCGCAGCTGAACCAGTTAAAACAGCTCTCGTGCGAAGAGGGGCAAGGCTACTTCCTCGGTCGTCCGATGCCGCTGGCTGCGTTCAGTACGCTTCTGGAAAGAACGGCGCAGAATCAGGCTGGGTCCGCTTAACGGACTTTGACCGCCACGGCGGTCATCAGCATGGCGCAGACAACAAAAATAATCAGTTCCATTATGGACTCCCAGAGCTAAGAATAATCTTAGTTAATTGTAGCCACCGGGCGTTTCTTTTTTAAGCAGTGCGTGCGATTAATCCTAAATTGTGATCGCCACCGCTTACGGTTTTCGGCGGCTGTAACAACTTTACTTTTTTAGAGTTCAGCCTGGCCGGCACGCTTTGCTACTCTTGGGGACAGGGTTTTACACGTCCAACAGGAGATCAAACGTGAAATTTTATGGAAAAGGGCTGCTGGTAGCGGGTCTGTTTGCCTTAACTGCCTGTCAATCCGCCTCCCACTCTGACACGGCCAGCGTGAAGCCGGATCCTGAGAATGATCGCTGTGGTGCCTCACAGTTTCAGCACTATGTCGGCAAACCGTTAACCGCGCTGCAGGGACAGCATTTCGACCAGCTGGTGCGTCCTATCCCTTATAACTCTGCCGTCACCATGGACTTTAACCTCAACCGGCTTAACTTCCTGGCGGATAAAAACGGCAACATCAGCTCTGTTTATTGCGGCTGACGGCCTGGGTGTCACAGCCTTGTCATAACGGCGGGCGAGAATGGCGCTGCATTTCGATGCGCTTCTCGTCACGCGATTGACAATGCTCGTCTTGTTTATTTCCGCCCCGGCGGGAATTTTTTTAGCGCCTGCGGGCGGTAACAGGAGCGAACATGAAACGGATGAAAGGCGCGCTACTCTCTGTAGCCTTACTCAGCAGTGCAGCGGCGCAGGCCTCCAGTGCCGAAGCCTGGCAACAGAGCCGTCAGGTGATGACCCAGGCCTGCATTAACGCCAGTCACCTGAGCAAAGTCAGGGTGCTGGGCGAGCCGATTGAGTATGACGACAGCACAGGATACAGCGCTCTGTTGCTGGAGGGGCGCTATCCTCAGCGTCATATGAACAATAAGCGTGGACGGGAGCTCTGCCTGTTTCAGCGCAGCAGCGGGCGGGCCAGCATCAGCGAAGCGGATAAGCTGCGCTGGGTGAAATAAGCCACCGCTTCAGGCCCGGGGTGGCGCGTCGATTAACTGAGCCAGCAGGGTACGATAACGTTGCAGCTGCGTTTCGTCCCCTTCGACTTCCAGTTTCTCAATCACCCGCGCAATAATCGCTTTATTGGTGGCGGGCTGACCCGCTTCCATCATCTCGCGCATAATCACCGCCAGCAGATCGGACTCGGGCGGCGTCCGCCAGTTCGGGCCATTGAAATAGTCGGTGATAGCGCGGCTGGCGCTGTTCGGTTGCACTCTCATTTCCCACCTCCGCTAAACCCCAGACCTCTCCCTTACACCTGGGTGCAGGGGCGTTTATCTACTCAATACGCGGGTTCGCCTCAGCATAGCCGGACGGTCTGCACCGTTGTTTGCGGAGGGCGTCACACCGATCGGAACGATCGCTATACCGCCGTGGCTGGCGGTTTTTTAAACATAGAAGCGAAGCAAACGGTTGTCAGTAACACAATGACATATTTTTCCATCCTGCTGAGGGGGGGATGGAGATCGACAGGCGACAGATCCGCGACCTGTCCGGCGGCGTAAATTGCGCAGAATCAAGATGCTTGCCGTTTTTGCCATGTTCTGGCGGTCACGCGCAGCGGGCCTGGGTTAAACTCAGCCCTCTTTCTCTTCACTTCCTCTGCCCATGCCACGCATCATTGAACCCTGGAAGATAAACCTGATCTCGGTCTGGTTTGGCTGTTTTTTTACCGGACTGGCGATCAGCCAGATTATTCCGTTCCTGCCACTCTACCTTGAGCAGCTGGGCGTCACCGGCGGCACCTCACTGAGCCTCTGGTCGGGACTGACGTTCAGCATCACCTTTGTGATCTCAGCGGCGGTTGCGCCGCTGTGGGGCAGCCTGGCCGATCGCAAAGGGCGGAAACTGATGCTGCTGCGCGCCGCTGCTGGCATGGGGATCGTGATCCTGCTGCAGGCTTTCGTCACCGAAGCCTGGCAGTTGCTGCTGCTGCGCGCCCTGATGGGGCTGACCTCCGGCTATATCCCCAACGCCATGGCGCTGGTGGCCGCTCAGGTGCCGCGTGAACGCAGCGGCTGGGCGCTAAGCTGTGTCTCTACCGGCCAGATTGGCGGGGTGATTCTGGGACCGATGCTGGGCGGGCTGCTGGCTGACGGGGTGGGGCTGCGCATGGTCTTCATGGTCACCGCAGCTCTGCTGCTGGTCAGTTTTCTGGTCACACTCTTCCTGATTAAAGAGGCCGGCTACACCCCGGTGAGTAAAAAGGAGAAGCTCAGCGGACGCGAGGTGTTCCGCTCGCTGGATAACCCCAGACTGGTGCTCTGCCTGTTCTTTACCACCCTGGTGATTCAGATGTGTAACGGGTCGGTTAACCCCATCCTGACGCTGTTTGTGCGGGAGCTGGCGCCCCATGCGGAGAACATCGCGTTTCTCAGCGGGGTGATCGCCGCGCTGCCCGGCGTGTCCGCTCTGCTGGCCGCACCCCGGCTGGGGCGACTCGGCGATCGCATCGGTACACAGCGTATTCTGCTGGCGACGATGGCGATCTCGCTACTGCTGTTTATCGCCATGTCCTTTGTGACCAGCGCAACGCAGCTGGGCGTGCTGCGCTTTCTGCTGGGCTTCGCCGATGGTGCGATGATGCCTGCGGTGCAGACCCTGCTGGTGCGCCATTCACGCGACAACATTACGGGGCGGATCTTCGGCTACAACCAGTCGTTTATGTATCTCGGCAACGTTGCCGGTCCGCTGCTGGGCGGGGCGGTGTCGGCGATGGCAGGTTTCCGCTGGGTCTTTTTTGCCACCGCCGTGGTGGTGCTGATTAATGTGCTGTTTCTGAAGCGCGTTTACCGTCGTCCGAAGACCGTGCTGCCCGCGTCGGCTGGCAAATCGTCAGTTCCGTCTGCCAGCGCTGCTGAGTCAGCAGAAACTCAGGACTGACGCTGGGACTCCAGGAGTCATCGCCGCCCACCCCCATGTGGTACGCATCCAGATGCAGCCAGCAGCCCGCTTCCGGGCGCAGGAGGTGGCGGTGTGACGTCTCCCGCAGCTGCTCCAGGCTGAAGCGACTCAGCGAGAAAGCGAAATCCCCGCTGACCTGCCAGCTGCCGGTATCAAGCTCACGGGTGCCGCCGCGCAGGCCATTCTCACCCGGGAAAACATAGGGCGTAAAGAGCTGATCCAGCGGTAACTGCCAGCGGGAAAACTGTGCGGCCAGCTGGCGGTCAGGGTAGTTTTCGTGCGGACCGAGGCCGAGCCAGTTCACCTGCTGCGGGATCGTCGCCAGCGCGCAGCGTAGCCCGATGCGCGCTGGCGGTGGCAAACCGCGGGACTGCTCAACGGAAAGCTGCAGCGTCAGCTCCCCCTGTGCATTGATCAGAAAACGTATCCGGCTGATAAAGGCGAGCTGACCCCCGGCGTGCCAGCTGTGCAGCGTCTCAATCTGCACCGCCCGGGTCAGCGTTTCGGCCGCAATCGCTATCCGCTGGCTTTGCATCTGGTCATAGCCTGCCGCTTTCCAGCGCTCCGACCAGGCGTTGGGATCGATCCGTTCCGCTTCGCTGGTGCCGATGTCATTATCCAGCGGCGCGCGGATAAAGCACGCCTGAAGCGGCGTCAGCAGCGTCGGCGCGTCATCCACCCACCACTGCTCCAGTTCGCCGCTGTGACGGGAAAATTGCCAGCGCTGCTGCCGGTGGGTGACGACAATCTCACGGCCGTTATCGTGCAGCTGCGGTGCCTCACCGGTTTCCGGCAGGGAAGGCAGTGCCAGCGCGGAGGGGAGCGCCCACTGATCCCAGGCGACACGCCAGCCAGCTTCGCTCCAGCGGGTCGGCTGCACCTGATGCACGGCAACATTCAGCCAGCATTCGCCCTGCAACGGAGGCGGGGAGGGCAGGGTGATCCGCTGCTGGCCCTGCGCGGGGATATCAAGCGGGATATCACCCTGCGCCACGACCTGGCCGGCCTGCTCTATGCACCAGCGCAACACTTCGTTATCACTGTGGCGGAACAGATAGTCGCTGCTGACCGTAAAGCTCAGCGGATCGTCGGGATCGACCGTGAAGTGCCAGAACTGCTGGGCACGCTGCGCCTCATAGAGCGCCGGATGAGGTGTACGGTCGGCAAACACCAGCCCGTTCATACAGAACTGACGATCGTTGGGTGTATCGCCAAAGTCGCCGCCATAGGCCTGCCAGGGCTCTCCCTGATCGTCATAGCGGGTCAGGCTCTGATCCACCCAGTCCCAGACGAAGCCGCCCTGCAGGCGCGGAAACTGACGGAAAGCCTGCCAGTATTTCGCAAAGCCGCCAAAGCTGTTGCCCATCGCATGAGCATATTCACAGAGGATCAGCGGGCGCGTTTCGCCCGGCAGTCCAATCCACTTTTTCAGTGACCATTTCGGCACCGCCGGGAAGGGCTGATCCTGATCCACCCTGGCGTACATCGGGCAGATGATATCGGTCGCGGCGGTATCCGCACCGCCGCCTTCATACTGAACCGGACGGGTCGGATCGCTGCTTTTCACCCAGCGGTAAAGCGCGTCGTGCGTTGCGCCATGGCCGGACTCGTTGCCCAGCGACCAGATAATAATGCAGCAGTGGTTACGGTCACGCTGCACCATGCGCGTGACCCGCTCGCTGTAGGCGGCAAACCAGCGCGGATCGTCAGAGAGCCGGTTCATGGGCTGCATGCCGTGGGTCTCAATGTTGGCCTCATCCACCACATAAAGCCCGTACCGATCGCACAGCCGGTACCAGAGCGGATGATTGGGGTAGTGCGAGCAGCGCACTGCATTAAAATTGTGCTGCTTCATCAGCATGATGTCGCGGCGCATCATCGCCTCATCCACCACCTGGCCCCGTTCAGGATGGTGCTCGTGACGGTTAGTGCCGCGGATCAGCAGCGGTTTGCCGTTCAGGCACAGCAGGCCATTGTCGATAGTGACCTGGCGGAAACCGACATCCCAGGCTTCCACCTCGATTAACTGCTGCTGCTCATCCAGCAGGGCCAGCGTGGCGCGGTAGAGGTGAGGCGTCTCCGCGCTCCAGAGTTCAGGCCGCTCCACCGGCAGGCTGAGCAGGGCGCGTTCGGGATAGTGGCCGCGTTCATCGATGATGGCGCTGCCCAGCGGCTGCTGACACTGTGCAATCTGCTGCTCGCCCTGCCACAGCGTCAGACGCAGCTGATAGCGTGAGGTAACGGCGTAAGGCAACGCGACACGCACCTGCGCACGCAGATCCGCACGGCAAAATTCCGGGCTGAGCCGGGTTTCCAGCTGAACGTCAGCCAGATGAACCCGGGGTTTATGCAACAGGGTGACGTCGCGAAAAATACCGCTCATGCGCCACATGTCCTGATCTTCCAGATAGCTGCCATCGCTCCAGCGCAGCACCATCACGGCCAGCCGGTTTTTACCGGGACGCAGCACCTCGCTCAGGTCAAATTCAGCGGGCAGCCGACTGTCCTGGGAGTAGCCAATCCAGTGACCGTTGCACCAGAGGTGAAAGGCGGAGTTAACGCCGTCAAAAATAATGCGCGTCTGTCCCGTCTCCAGCCATGCGGCTTCAATGCTGAATGTGAGCGAGTAACATCCGGTCGGGTTTGCTGCCGGTACCCGCGGCGGATCGACCGGGATCGGATACTGCACGTTGGTATAAATGGGCGCGTCATAGCCGTGCATCTGCCAGTTGGCCGGCACCGGAAGCGTACCGGCATCCGGCAGATCCTGCAGTAACCAGCTGGCGGGAATCGCTTCAGGCTGCGCAAAGTAACTGAATCCCCACTCACCGTTGAGACTGCGCAGTGAGGCGGACGGGGCGTCATCACGCGCAGCTGCTTCATCGCGCCAGCTGGCAAAGGGCGGGTGGGCATCCAGCCGATGCAGCGAGGTCACTACCGGGTTTTCCCAGTCGCGCCGGGAGAGGATGTCACTGAGAGCAGCCTGAGAGAGAGTCATGTCGGTATCCTGTAAATGTGATGCGCTCACAATGCGCAAAAATTGCCAGGCTGTAAAGCGTTCGCCCTCCCGTTTTGCACAAATAGTTTCGTCTGCAAACCTGTCGGGATGTTGAGAACAGAGCAGATTACTGACTGTAAAATGTTAAGTCTGGTCAGCAAAGATGAATAGCGGCAGGATGCAGAGAAATCTCACTTGTCAGTCCCGCTGATGGCTTCATACACTCAGCCCGATTTTTACACCCTGAGGTTGATATGAAACGAATCGTTAAGCTGGCGGCTGTTGTGGCATTAGGTTTTATCCTGAGCGGATGTCTTTTCCCGCCTCCTGGCGGCGGCGGTGGAGGGGGCTGGGGCGGCCCGGGTGGCGGGCCAGGCCACGGATTTGTTGATCCGCGCTAAACGTGCAGTACAGTCCCACTCTGGAATGGGATCTTTCCATCACGCTGACCGGAAACATTTCCCGCTTTGCTTATTCACTGCCAGAATAAGAAAGAACACATCCACATGGGAGATAACACGATGAAAGTCGGTTTTTTGGCAATGATGATGGCGGGCCTGCTGGTCAGCGGGCTGGCAAATGCGGCGGAGAAGACCCCGCAGCAGGAGAAAATGACGATCTGTAACCAGCATGCCAAATCACAGGATCTCAAGGGAGATGCGCGCAAATCCTTTATGAGTGAATGCCTGAAAAAAGAGAGCAAGCTGTCACAGATGTCTCCGCAGCAGATGAAAATGAAAAGCTGCAATGGCGAAGCTGGCGATAAAAAGCTGGCGGGTGATGCACGTAAAACCTTTATGAGCCAGTGCCTGAAAAAAAGCTGATGTTTCTCCCGGCCACGCAGGTGGCCGTTTCCCTTCCGGCCTGCGTTTAAATTCCCTGCTGTAACAGCCCGTTACGCTTCTGACAAACATTCCGCGTCAGGCTTTTAATTTCCTTTGCCACACTTACTGTTTGTGGGGATTTGCGCTGCGCAGGATCTGACGGCGCGGCGCCCAACCGGAACAGTCAAAGGAGCCACGTTGTGAACTATCAATTTACCGTCGATCTGAAAGACCTGCCGCAGCGTCAGCCGGTTAAAAAAACGCTGGGTGAGGTGGAAGTGTTACTGATCCGCGAGGGGGAGAGCGTTCGTGCTTACCAGGCGAAATGCCCGCATGCTGGCGCGCCGCTGGAGCAGGGCGCGATCTGTGGCGACCGGCTGGTCTGCCCGTGGCACAAAGCCGCATTTAATCTGGCCGACGGCAAAATGTGTGAACCGCTGGCGCTGGCCGATCTCAAACAGTATCCGCTGCGGATTGAAGAGGGGCGTGTGCTGGTCAATCCTGAGGCGATGTCGCCCGCCGCGCCCATTGGCAGCGGTGCAGACGCACCGGTTTTCGTGGTGCTGGGTGGCGGCGCGGCGGGAAGTGCTGCGCTGTGGCGGTTACGGCATGAGGGCTATAAAGGGCGTCTGGTGCTGGTGGAGCGGGAAGCGGACGCACCCTACGACCGCACTGCACTGACCAAATTTGTGCCATCAGGCAAGATGGATATCAGCGAGGTACCGCAGCTGCTGAAAGCGGATGTGATGGATCACGTCGAGCGCATTCAGGCCAGTGTGAGCCGCCTTGACGCTCAGCAGCAACGGCTGATCTTTGAAGATGGTGAAAGCCTCGCCTTCGACAAACTCCTGATCGCCAGTGGCGCGGCACCTGTACGTCCCGATATACCCGGCAGCGATCTGGAGGGGGTGCATCTGCTGCGCAGCAAAGCCCAGACCGACCAGCTGCTTCAGGCGGTAGATGCCAGCCATAAAATTGTGATTATCGGCAACAGCTTTATCGGCACCGAACTGGCGTCGGCGCTGCGTAACCGTGACATTGACGTGACGGTGATTGCCCGCCAGACGCTGCCCTTTGCGAAACAGTTTGGCGACCAGATTGGCCGCTATTTCTATCAGCTGCATCAGAAAAATGGCGTGAAATGGGAGCAGGGCGAAATTGAATCCCTGCAGGGCGATCAGCAGGTGAGCAGTGTGCAGCTTAAAGGGGGGCGGCAGTTGCCCGCTACCGTCGTCCTGTTTGCCACCGGCGTGAAACCGGCCACCGACTTTATCCACGATCTGCCGCTGGCAGAGGATGGCAGCCTGCAGGCCGATGCAGAGCTGAAGGTCGCTGAGAACATCTGGGTTGCGGGTGACATCGCGACGTATCCGTCGGCGCAGGGGCCGCTGCGCATCGAGCACTATCGTGTTGCGCATCAGCAGGGACAGACCGTCGCCAGAAATATGCTGGACCAGCACGTCGCCTTTGAACGTGTGCCCTTTTTCTGGACGACCCAGTATGGCACCCGTTATGAGTATCTGGGCCACGCCAGAGAGTGGGATAATTTCCAGCTGCTCGGCTCGCTGGAGGAGAAAAAGTTTATCGCGTGTTATGGACAGCAGGGTGAACTGGCGGCGATCTGCTCGTGCGGGATGTATACGCTGACCGCTGAGCTGGTGGAACGGATGCAGCAACCCATGACGTTTGCCGACGCCGTGGCGTACTGCAAGGCAGCGATGGAGTAAGCCGAACGCAGGGCGGACCGACGGGCCGCCCTGCTCATCATGGCTTGCTAGCTGCGGCTCAGTTTCTCTGACTTCGCCATGCACTGCTGCATCGCTTCAATCACCGCCGAACGCATCCCTTTCTCTTCCAGCACCTTCACCGCTTCAATGGTGGTGCCGCCGGGAGAGCAGACCATATCTTTGAGCTCCGCCGGATGTTTGCCGGTAGTCAGCACCATCTGCGCCGCCCCTTTCACCGTCTGCGCGGCAAACTGATAGGCCTGCGCGCGCGGCATGCCGCCAGCGACAGCCGCATCCGCCATCGCCTCGATAAACATGAAGACGTAAGCCGGGGCGGACCCGCTGACGCCCACGACCGAGTGAATCAGATACTCATCCACCACCGCCGCCTTGCCGAAGCTCTCAAAAATCGCGACCACTTCGTCGGTTTCTGCGGACTCCACCAGCGCATTAGGCGTGACCGAGGTCATGCCTTCACTCACCAGCGAGGGGGTATTAGGCATCGCCCGGACAATTTTGCGGTCATAACCCAGCACCGAAGAGAGTGAATCAAGCGTCACACCCGCCGCAATCGACACCACCAGCGCCTCTTTCTTCAGGCTGCCTGCCAGCTCTTTTAATACTTTCAGGATGACATTGGGTTTGACCGCGCCAAACAGAATGTCCACCTCGCGCGCCAGCGCGTCAGCACTCTCTGCGGCGTTAATGCCATACTGCTCTGCCAGCGCCTGGTTGGTGTCTGCTTTGCGGTCATAAACGAAAATATCAGACGGGGCGATTTTGCCACTGTTGACCAGTCCGCCGATAATGGCTTTCGCCATATTTCCCCCGCCGATAAACCCGATTTTCTTAGCCAGCATCGCCATCTCCTTAGGACATTATGCGTTTTCTTCCGGCTAGCTTACTTCAGTCAGCCCGAATAACAAGTCAGCCGCGTGCAGCCTGGAAAGCGTGCCGCAAATTAAATTTGCCATTTAAAGGGAACCCGGCAAGATCGCAGACTTCTCTGACTGTAAGGAGTGATGATGTCTATCTGGGTCGATGCCGATGCCTGTCCGAATGTGATCAAAGAGGTGCTGTACCGCGCGGCCGATCGCACCGCCACCACGGTCACCTTTGTGGCAAACCAGTTTCTGCGTGTGCCGCCTTCGCCCTATCTGCGCACCCTGCAGGTGCCTGCCGGGTTTGATGTCGCGGACAATGAAATTGTTAAACGTGTTGAGCCAGGGGATCTGGTGATTACCGCCGATATTCCGCTGGCGGCCGAGGTGATTGAGAAGGGGGCGGCGGCGCTGAATCCGCGTGGCGAGCGTTACTCACCGGCGACGATACGGGAACGGCTGACGATGCGCGACTTTATGGATACCCTGCGGTCAAGCGGTGTGCAGACCGGCGGCCCCGCGGCAATGAGTCCGCGTGACCGCCAGCAGTTTGCAAATGAACTGGATAGCTGGCTCAGACAGCAGAAACGCTGACGTTAAACGAAGCTGTCGTCGTCGTAATCGTCGCCGCCAAAATCGTTGAGGTCGCCGTTGTCGGCAAAATTGTTATCCCAGCCGCTGTTCTGATCCAGGAAGGCGTTGTCATTACCCTCGTTGAAGGTGTTGAGGTTGTCATCGCCGCCGTTAAAGGTATTGAGATTATCGTTCACCTCCGGCAGCGGTGGCTCATTGATGATGTTCACAATCTCTTCCGGCTGTGAGTGGTGGAACATGCTGGTCAGCATATCGGCCATCACCACACCACCGGCGACACCCACCGCCGTCTGCAGTGCGCCGCCGAGGAAGCCGGTGCCGCGTGACGCCGGGGCTGGCGCATATTGCGGCTGAGCCGGTTGCTGAGGCGCACTGTTCCAGGGTGACGGTTGCTGCTGTTGCTGAGCAGGCTGCTGCTGACGTGAACCGCCACCAAACAGCCCTGACAGAAACCCGCCACTGCTCTGGGCGGGCTGCTGTTGCTGCTGTTGTGCCAGCTGACTTTCCAGCGCCGATACCCGCTCATTGAGTTTTTTCAGCGCCGCTTCCTGAATCAGGATCGCCTGCGCCATGTAGTAAGGTGCGCCAGGCTGCGCCTGCAGGTGCTGGTTAATCAGTTGTTCGGCAGCGGCATCACGTGCCGCGGTCTGGCTTTCGGCCTGTTTCAGGCGGGTGAACAGCCCTTCGATCAGTTGTTGTTCTTCGCGTTGCATGATGACTCTCCTGTGGCGATGGTGATCAGTATATGTGGGCGGCTGAGAGAAAAGTAAATCTGTGGCGGTAAGCAAATATTGCCAGACCCGTTTTGCTCCGCTTTTTCGCCATTTCTGCCGGGCAGCGTAGACCCTGATGCACAAATCGTGCATGCATTTCCCCTTGAAAAGATGAGACTTATCGCCATTCAGGGCAGTAAAGTGCGTAAAACCTGCCTGACAGGTGGAGGCCATAATAATTTCCAGTTATGATGCGTCGCATTAATCAGCTAACCATGCAGCCGCATCGCGCGGTCAGGCGGAGGAACGGCCCTGATGTCACTACCCATCTTTTTGATTGGCGCTCGCGGTTGCGGCAAAACCACAGTCGGCGTGGCGTTGTCGCAGGCGCTGGGCTACGCCTTCACCGACACCGATCACCATCTGCAACTCAGCACGCAGCGCAGCGTGACCGAGATTGTGGCGGCAGAAGGGTGGGAGGGGTTCCGCGCCCGTGAAACCGAATCACTGCGGGCCGTGACGGCGCCGCGCACCGTGATAGCCACCGGCGGTGGCATGATTCTGGCCGAGGAGAACTGCCGCTTTATGCGGGAGCAGGGACAGGTGATCTGGCTTAGCGCCTCTCCGGAGGTGCTGGCAGAGCGGCTGCAAAGCGAACCAGAGGCGGCCCAGCGTCCGACCTTAACCGGCCGTCCGATTGCCGATGAGATGAGCGATGTCCTGCGCGAACGCGCGCATCTCTATCAGGCCGCCGCCCATCATCAGGTGAATGCCATGCAGTCCCCCGAGCGTGTGGTCGAGGAGATCCTGCTCTCCCTCTCCCTGGCGCGCGCCAGCTAACCCTCAGATTTTTCCCGCTTTGATCCCGCTTCAGTGGGTGTTGTCTATACTTACCTCATGACAGGCAGCGGCCTGTCCTGTGGAATGTTATTGAGAGAAGAGGGACACAGTATGCCGACCAGACCACCGTATCCACGTGAAGCGAAAGTTGTGCCTGTAGAAAAGGGTCCTGAGGGTAAAAAAGTCACGTCCTATGAGTTACGTGCTGACCACCCTAAACCAAATTCCTTAATCAGCGAGCACGAAACGGAAGAAGAAGCGCATGATGCCAAAGCGCGCTACGAAGACGTCGAAAAAGAGTAATTCGTTGCTGCTGGCAGGGACGCCAGCCTGTTTCATCCTGTGATAGCCGGCACACCTTCTTCTGTCGCCCCTGCGCGATAAAGCTTCCCCTTTCCCCGACCGCATCCGGTCAATTAACACGCAAAATTTACGCAGATTTACTGCGGCTGGCTTTTTGTCCGGGCGTCTGTTCTGCGCACTCCCGGCGTCGCCCTATAAAGCCCCGCTAATCAATTTTATCGCCGTATTTTCTCTGCTGCCGATCCTGCCGGTGTCAAAATTGTCGCTTGACCGATTCAGCGTCACGTTTTATTTTCGTCGCAACTGCAGAGGAACTTTGTTCCATATAGTGGAACCCGTGACATGACCACACTCGAAAATGCCGCCGCCGTACTCCGGTTATTTCAGCACAAGGGCGTGACGCAGGGGCATGTCGGTCTCTCCTTCAGTGAGGTGGTTGAGGCGCTGGGCCTGCCCAAAAGCACGGTATCGCGTCTGCTCGCCACGATGGAAAGTCAGGGGCTGCTGGAGCGCGATGCCGACACGCGCGGTTATCACATTGGCCGCGTATTGTTAGCCGCCGCCGGGCACTATCTGTCTGCACCGCTGGTGGACAGCGTCTCAGCCTCGATGGTCAGGCTGGCCGCAAAAACGGGCTGCATGGGCTATGTGTCAAAGCTGGATGGCCGGGAAATATTAGTGATGCGCATGTTTCATGGCCGTCACTTTACCCAGATGGTCACCCCACCCGGCAGCCGGATGCCGGCTGACGCCACCTCAACCGGCAGGGTACTGCTGGCGCAGTTAAGCGATGACGAGGTGCTGGCGCGTTTTCGTGACCACTGGCAGGCTGGACCGGCAAACTCGCCGCAAAGCCCGGAGGCGCTTCTTGCCAGTCTGGCGGAAATCCGGCAGCAGGGCTGGTCACTGGCCCGGAATGAGTCTCTGCCTGGCATCAGTTCACTGTCAGTCATCGTACACAACAAACATCATGGCGAAACGGTCGCGCTCTGCCTGTCGTTTCTGTCGCAGGAGTCGGAACCGGGATACCCGCCCGCGCTCCTTGACGCATTACGCGCAACGGCCACAGAGATGGCCGAAAAGTTTGGCGCGTAACGTCACCACGATTTTATCGGCGTAATACTTTCGCCACACCAGGGAAAACCAGGGCCTTCGGGCCTTTTTCTTTCAATCTGATCGCCATGCTTTACGCAGCAGCCTGGCTGGCTGTGTGCGTCCCCTCGCGTGTTTGTGCACGGGTGACGTTCCTGGCAGGAGGGCAGCGCCTGCGCGCATCAGAACCGTAAAAAAGACAAGCGGCGTCAACCCGTCAGCAGGCGGGCAGACATTCTTCTATTTCTTCTGGACAAGGACTGGCGGGGACATATGGAACGGGTAAATCCGATCAGGCATGCTGGCGTGGCACTGGTTTTAATTTTGCTTTCTATCGCGGGTGCCATTATTGGTATCCAGCTGATCACCACCCTTGGCGTAACGCCTAACACGTCGATTATTGGTGCGCTGTTTGCCATGCTGCTGGCGCGTATTCCGCTGCAGGCTTTCCGCCGCTATCGTTCGATTGAAATCCAGAATCTGGCGCAGACCGCTATCTCGTCAGCCACCTTCGGGGCAGCCAACAGCCTGCTGATGCCGATTGCGGTGCCCTGGGCGCTGGGAGAGCCACAGCTGGTCCTGCCACTCTTCTGTGGCGTCAGTGCCGCAATGCTGCTTGATGCCTGGCTGCTCTATCGTCTGTTTGATACCCGCGTCTTTCCGGCCAGCAATGCCTGGCCTCCGGGCGTGGCGGCGGCTGAAGCGATCAAAGCAGGGGATAAAGGGGGGCGCCAGGCCTGGCTGCTGGTGGCGGGTATTGTCGGTGGCGTTGTCGGCGCGATGCTGAAGATCCCGATGTCCGCCTTTGGCACCGCGTTTATCGGCAATATCTGGGCGCTGTCGATGCTCGGCATCGGTTTTCTGCTGCGGGCTTACGCGCAGCCGGTGGCTGGTATTGATATCAATGCACTCTACATTCCGCATGGCGTGATGGTCGGTGCCGGCCTGGTGGCGCTGATTCAGGTCATGATGGTGATCCGCAGTCGCAAAAATGATGCGCAGATGGTGAGCCGCAACGGCAATGAGGTGCAGCGGGCGCTGGGCTTCGGCAGCGTGGGCTACATCGTGATTTCGGCGCTGCTGGCGCTGGCGGGCGGCCTGTGGAGTGAGATGGGCATCGCGATGCTGCTGCTGTTTGTCCTCTACGCCGCCTTTGCTGCCTTTGCCCATGAACTGATTGTCGGGATTGCCGCGATGCACTCCGGCTGGTTCCCGGCCTTTGCCGTGGCGCTGATTACGCTGATTATCGGCATTCTGCTCGGCTTTCCGCCGCTGGCACTCTGTCTGCTGTGCGGCTTTACCGCCGCCACCGGGCCGGCGTTCGCCGATATGGGCTATGACCTGAAGGCGGGCTTTATCCTGCGCGGCAACGGTGCCGACCTGCAACAGGAGCTGTGGGGACGGCGCATTCAGCTGATCGCCGCCATGATCGCCTTTGTGGTGTCGATTCCGCTGGTCTGGTACGCCCATACCCTGTTCTTTACCGATAACCTGCTGCCGCCGGTGGCGCGGGTCTATGCCAAAACGATTCAGGCGGGCGCGGAGCCGGGTATCGCCGGAAACCTGCTGCTGTGGGCAATTCCTGGCGCGATGATTCAGCTGATCGGTGGACCGAAACGGCAGCTGGGCGTGCTGCTGGCCACCGGTCTGTTAATCAATAACGCGATGGCGGGCTGGGCTGTGATGGTCGGGATTGCCCTGCGCATCGTCATTATTCGCGTCTGGGGCGAGCGGGGCCGGTCGCCGATGGAAGTCATGGCGGCAGGGTTTATTGCCGGTGATGCCCTCTACAGCTTCTTCCATTCGCTGTTTGCCAGCAGCAGCAAGAAATAAAAGGATTAACGATGAGTTTGCAGCAGACCCTGACGGTTTTTGAATTACTGGACAGCGCCCATATCGACGGGCAGCAGGTGGTGGATCTGTTTGCGCCCTGGCCGGAGATCACGGCCCGTTTCAACCGGGTGACGGGTCCCAAAGGCCGGACCGACTTTGTGCGCATCGATATCCCGGGCGTGCAGGGCAAAGCCGCGGGAGGCCGTGCGCCAACGCTGGGAATTATTGGCCGGCTTGGCGGCATCGGTGCCCGCCCTGGCCGGATCGGGATGGTCTCCGATGCCGATGGCGCCGTCGCGGCGATCGCCTGTGCGCTGAAGCTGGCGCAGATGCAGGGTAAAGGCGACAGGCTGACGGGTGATGTGATCATCACCACCCATATCTGTCCCGATGCGCCCACGCGGCCGCATCTGCCGGTCGATTTTATGGATTCACCGATTGATGATGTCACGATGAATGACAATGAGGTGGTGGCGGGAGTGGATGCGATTCTGTCGATCGACACCACCAAAGGCAATCGCATCATCAACCACAAAGGTTTTGCCCTGTCGCCGACGGTAAAAGAGGGCTACATCCTGCGGGTGTCGGAGGATCTGCTGCGCATCATGGAGATGACCAGCGGTCGTCCGGCGGTGACCTTCCCGATCACGACTCAGGATATTACGCCGTACGGTAACGGGATTTATCACCTCAACAGTATTCTGCAGCCTTCCACCGCCACCGATGTCCCGGTAGTAGGCGTGGCGATCACGGCAGAGTCGGTGGTGCCGGGCTGCGGAACCGGGGCCAGTCATGAAGTGGACATTGCAGCCGCAGCGAAGTTTGCCATTGAGGTCGCCAAGGAGTTTGGTCGTGAAACCTGTCACTTCTACGACGCCGACGAATATGCGCGGCTGATCGCGCTCTATGGCAGCCTGGCGCATCTGCGTCACCGGAACCACTAAGATGACGGCCTCCCTGGTGACGCTGACCATCGGTCAGTCGCCGCGCAGCGACATACTGCCGCTGCTGCGTCAGCATCTGCCGGATGCGCAGACCGATCACGCCGGACTGCTGGATGGGCTGAGCCGCACCGAGATCGAGGCGCAGTTTGCGCCGGATGCAGGCGATGCGGTGCTGGTGTCACGGCTGCAAAGCGGCGAACAGGTGCGGCTGGCGGCGTCGAAGGTCGAGCAGGGACTGCAGCGCAAAATCAGTGCGCTGGAACTTGCAGGCTATCAGACCATCCTGCTGCTCTGCACCGGTGAATTCAGCCAGCTTCGCACCCGACAGGCGCTTCTGCTGGAGCCGGACCGTATTATCCCGCCGCTGATCGGCGCCATGGTGCAGCAGCAGCAGATCGGGATCGTGGTGCCGGTTACGGAGCAGATTGTCGAGCAGGCGGGTAAGTGGCAGCATCTGCCCGTTCCCCCCTGTTATGCGGTTGCCAGCCCCTATGAGGGCGATCAGGCGACCTTCATCAGTGCAGCACGCACGCTGCAAGCGCAGGGTGCGGCGCTGGTGGTGATGGACTGTATGGGGTATCACCAGCAGCATCGGGCTGCGTTACAGCAGCAGCTGGGCGTGCCGGTTCTCCTCTCTAATGAGCTGGTGGCCCGGCTGGCGGCCGCGCTGCTTCCCTGACGAAGGCGATCACAAACGCCTGTGATTTCGCGTGACAGATCAGCGGGTTCCCTTCTACACTGCCAGACACACAACATGTGCTCTGGAGACTATTATGCTCAACGTAAGTGAGTATTTTGACGGAAAAGTTAAATCTATCGGTTTTGACAGTGCGAGCACCGGCCGTGCCAGCGTGGGCGTGATGGCTGAAGGTGAATACACATTCGGTACCGGTCAGCCGGAAGAGATGACCGTGGTCAGCGGCTCGCTGAAGGTGTTACTGCCGGGTGAGACGGAGTGGAAATGGTTTGAAGCGGGTTCGGTGTTCAACGTGCCGGGTCACAGCGAATTTCATCTGCAGGTGGGCGAGCCGAGCTCCTATCTCTGCCGTTACCTGAAAGATTAAAAAAGGGCCGCTAAGCGGCCCTTTTTTTATGGTCAGACAACCCCTGTCAGCATGGGGCTGCCTGCCGATGATTAACGCTGGGCTTCGCCGCCGAGCGCTTCCACCAGGTTGCTGGTCAGCGCGGCCAGTTCGCTGGTCATCAGAATAAAGTCAGCATCAAAACGCTGGGCAAAATCTTCGCGGTCGATATCGTCGTTCTGGTCGCGCAGCGTGTCACTGAACTTCAGACGTTTCACTGAACCATCATCGGCCAGCACAAACTGAATACGCTCCTGCCAGTCGAGCGCCAGTTTGGTCACCAGCTTGCCCGCTTCAATGTGGTTTGCGATCTCATCGCACACCAGATCCTGCTTTTTACAACGGATGACGCCGCCATCTTCCAGCAGCGCTTTCAGCTCCGCTTCATCCATCAGTGCAAAACCGGCCGGCAGATCGCCTGAGCGCACCCATTCGGTCAGCGTCAGCTCAATCGGACTTTCCAGCGTCAGGGGCACCACCGGCAGTGAACCCAGACTTTTACGCAGCAGCGCCAGCGTATCTTCCGCTTTCTTAGCGCTGGCACAGTCCACCATAATCAGATTGTTAACCGTGTCGATCCAGAGGTAAGTCTGGCTGAAACGGCTGAAGGCGCGCGGCAGCAGGCTGTGCAGCACTTCATCCTTCAGCGAATCTTTTTCTGTCTTCTTCAGCTTGCGGCTCTGCTCAGATTCCAGCTTGTCGATTTTGGCTTCCAGCGCCTGTTTCACCACCGGTGCAGGCAGAATTTTCTCTTCTTTACGGGCGCAAATCACGATCTGGCCGTTGTTCTCGTGGGTCAGCGCATCACTGCGGTTGCCCATCGGCGAGACCCAGCCGGTTTTGCTTAAATCCTGACTGCCACACGGCGAAAACGTGAAGGCGTCGAGCTGTTTTTCCATCTCATCTGCGGACAGCGGAATGTCACGATTCAGACGATAAACCATCATATTTTTAAACCACAACATCGGGATTCCTTACCGTGGCGCGATCGGGCGCACAAGTCTGCTAGAGTCAGCGCGCATGATAGCGAAACATCGGAGTGGTTTCATTGCCTTTCCGGCTGGCGGCTTCTACTGTATCTCTCATCTGAACGAATAATGAGGAATAAACCGTGCGCATAGGTATCGATCTGGGTGGCACCAAGACAGAAGTGATTGCATTGTCAGATGAAGGGCAGGCGCTGTTCCGCCACCGGGTAAATACCCCTCGTGATGACTATCAGGCGACGGTACAGGCGATTGTCGATCTGGTGACGCTGGCTGAAGAGAAAACCGGCCAGAGCGGCACGGTCGGGATCGGTATTCCTGGCTCACTGTCGCCTTACAGCAGGCGGGTGAAGAATGCTAACTCCACCTGGCTCAACGGCCAGCCGCTGGATAAAGATCTGGCACAGGCGCTGAACCGCGAAGTGCGTATCGCCAACGACGCCAACTGTCTGGCGGTGTCGGAAGCGATCGACGGCGCCGGCGCCGGACAGGCGCTGGTGTTTGCGGTGATCATCGGCACCGGCTCGGGAGCGGGCGTGGCGATCAACGGTGAGTCGCGCATTGGCGGCAACGGCAATGCCGGTGAGTGGGGGCACAATCCCCTGCCCTGGATGGATGAGGATGAGCTGCGCTACCGCCAGGAAGTGCCCTGCTACTGCGGCCAGCAGGGCTGCATTGAGACGTTTGTCTCTGGCACCGGCTTTGGCATTGACTATCAGCGGCTGAGCGGCGTGCATCGCAAAGGGGCGGAGATCGTCTCGCTGCTGGCGCAGCAGGATCCGATCGCCGAACTGGCGATGAGCCGTTATGAGCTGCGGCTGGCAAAATCGCTGGCGCAGGTGGTGAATCTGATCGATCCCGATGTGATCGTGCTGGGGGGCGGGATGAGCAACGTGGATCGCCTCTATCAGACCGTGCCGCTGCTGATGAAGAAGTGGGTGTTTGGCGGCGAGTGTGAAACGCCGGTGCTGAAAGCGCAGCATGGCGACTCCAGCGGCGTGCGCGGTGCGGCGTGGCTCTGGCCGCTGCAGAGCTGATGCGGCATGCCGGTGAGAGCTGGCTCTGTCATGCGCTTGCCGGACCGCGGCGGCTCAGCCCCTGAAGTACCAGGCGCTGAGCCGTTGATCCGTCAGCGTTATTGTACCGGTTTACTCGCCCACCAGCATACTGTCCTGCGGGGCGCGGCCGCGCTGCGCTTTGGTCGCAAGGAAATAGAGATAGCCCACCACCATAATGGCGACAAATAGCACGCCAATCACCGGGTTGAACCACAGCATGGCCAGCAGGCAGATGACCGACAGCAGCAGGGCGATGCCCGGCACAATCGGATAGCCCGGCGCACGGAAACTGCGTGCCATCTCCGGCGCGCTGCGGCGCAGCCGGAAGAGGCTGAGCATGCTCATGATGTACATCACGATGGCACCAAACACCGCCATGGTGATCATCGCCGCCGTCAGTGTCATCCCCTGCAGATTGATCACGCCATCGCTGTAGATGGCCGCAATGCCCAGCACGCCGCCGGTAAGGATGGCGCGATGCGGGGTCTGAAAACGCGACAGTTTTGCCAGGGCAGGAGGCAGATAACCCGCGCGGGCCAGCGCAAAGAACTGCCGTGAGTAGCCGAGAATAATGCCGTGGAAGCTGGCAATCAGGCCAAACAGGCCGATCCAGACCAGCATATGCATCCAGTTTGAGTGCTCCCCGACGATCATTTTCATCGCCTGCGGCAGCGGATCGTTAATGTCAGCCAGTTTGCGCCAGTCGCCCGCACCGCCCGCCATCAGCATCACGCCAATCGCCAGCACCACCAGTGTCAGAATGCCGCTGATGTAGGCGCGGGGAATGGTCCGGGTGGGATCTTTTGCCTCTTCTGCCGCCATTGCCGCGCCTTCAATGGCGAGGAAAAACCAGATGGCAAAAGGGATCGCGGCGAAAATGCCGGAGAAGGCGGGCAGTCCGAAGCTGTCGCTGCCCGCCCAGCCGTGTGCGGCGAAGTTCGCCAGGCTGAAACCGGGAGAGACCACGCCCATAAACACCAGCAGTTCGATCACCGCCAGCACCGTCACCACCAGTTCGAACATCGCGGCCAGTTTTACGCCGAGGATATTCAGCGTCATAAACAGCAGGTAGGCGCCGACGGCGGCGGTTTTCGGGTTGAGGTCGGGATACTGCACGTTGAGATAGGCCCCAATCGCCATGGCAATCGCCGGTGGCGCAAAGACAAACTCAATCAGCGTCGCCAGACCGGCAATCAGCCCGCCGGTTTCACCAAAGGCGCGGCGACTGTAGGCAAACGGCCCGCCCGCATGGGGGATCGCGGTGGTCAGTTCGGTGAAGCTGAAGATAAAACAGGTGTAAAGCGTGGCGATCAGCGCGGTGGTGACCAGGAATCCCAGCGTGCCCGCCACCGCCCAGCCATAGCTCCAGCCAAAATATTCGCCTGAGATCACCAGGCCAACCGCAATCCCCCACAGATGCAGGGTACCCAGCGTGGGCTTGAGTCTGTTTGTCATAACTGCCATCCCCGTCGTTGTTGGTCTTATGCGGCGTTACACCGCCATTACGCTACAGTAGAAGGATGATGCCGCTGCCTTGCGCGCCACGACTTGACACCAGCGCAGTGACTTCTGTTCTCCAGAGTCAACTCACACGCAACAACCGGGCCAGTTGCACGCTGCGGTCAACTTTGTCTCCTCTGAAGTCAAGCAGCACACACGCTGGCCACGCATGCTGAAATGACGCAAGTGACCAGGAGCCGGACTGATGAGCGCGAAACAATATGACAACCTGACTGATTCCCAACTCACCCTGATGGCGCAGCAGGCGCTGGCCTGTTATCCCGATCCACTGCAGGGTCAGCTCAGCCTGCTGTGCCGATCGGAGAACGCCACGTTTCTGCTCAGGGCGGCCGGGCAGCGTTATGCGCTGCGGCTGCATCGTGGCGATTACCATCAGAAAGCGGATATCGTCAGTGAATTGCAGTGGCTCGATGCGCTGCGTGAAACCGGCATCATGGTGCCGGAAGCGGTGCCGGATAAAGAGGGCGAACAGGTGCTGACGCTGCGGCTGCCGGATGGCAGCGAGCGTTATGTGGTGCTGTTTCACTGGATCGAGGGCGAGATGCCGACCACCGACGTCGATCCCCGCGCCTTTCAGCAGCTGGGGCAGATCACCGCCCGGCTGCACCAGCAGAGTAAGCAGTGGCAAAAGCCAGCGGGCTTTCAGCGCATTATCTGGGACCACCACACCATGACCAGCGCGGAGAGTCACTGGGGACGCTGGCAGGATGCGCCGAACCTCAACCCTGCCGATCACGGCGTGGTCGAACAGGCGATTGCGCAGGTGGGCGCGGCGATGGCGCAGTTCGGGAAGGGATCGGATCGTTACGGCCTGATCCACGCCGATCTTCGCCTGACCAACCTGCTGCTGCATAAAGGGGAAACGCGGGTGATCGACTTTGATGACTGCGGGCTGGGCTGGTATCTGCACGATCTGGCGGCGGCGATCAGTTTTGTTGAGCACCATCCGCGCGCCCCGGAGTGGATCGATCACTGGATCCGCGGTTATGAGCAGGTGGCGCACATCAGCGATGCGGAGATGGCTATGCTGCCTGCGCTGCTGGTTCAGCGTCGTATTCAGCTCACCGCGTGGGTCGGTTCGCATGCCGAAACGGAAATGGCGCGCAGTCTGGGACCCGAGTGGGCGAGCCATTCAGTGCGTCTCTGCCGCCGTTATCTGGAGGGGGAGCGACTGCCGGTGGGAGTCTGATGCACCAGCGACGGGCGTCGCTGCGCCGCCACAGTGCCCGACAGCCGGGTGGCGCAGCGGAAGAGGCGGCCGGGATGCGGGATGCGGTTGCGCCCGTGCCGCCTGCGGCTGGCTTCGGGAAACTGGTATGGAAATTGCTGTCAGTAACAGGGGTGATCCACCTTTCTACTCACAGAGGCGACCATGAATCCGACACTGATCAAGCCCGATGCGTTTGCTGCCTGCTCGGCAGCCGCAGAAGCTGGCAATCACGGCGTACTGGCTGCGGCAGCGACTGGCCTGAGCGACTTTATTCATACTCAGGGCGGCGACGCGGACCGCATCTTCGGTATCAGCGGCATCGATCCGGAGCGCCTTGCCAGCCCGACGCTGAGCCTCGGGCTGGTTAACTACTGTCGGGTACTGGAAGAGGCGGCCCGACACTCCGGTTCTGATAACTTCGGTTTGCACTACGGCAGGCAGTTTAAACCGCAGTCATTAGGCCTGATTGGCTACATCGGTCTCTGTTCCACCACGCTGGAACAGGCGCTGCACAATGTGGTCAACGCGTTTCCCTGGCATCAGCACGACACGCTGACACGCCTGGTGGATAAGGGGGAATGCTGGCGGCTCGACTATCAGGTGCGCCACGGGGCGATTCTGTCGCGCCGTCAGGATGCGGAGCTGACGCTGGGCATGTTTATGAATCTGATCCGCCACGTGGCGGGCAAACACTGGGCGCCGCGCGAAGTGCACTTTGAACATCCGCGCCCCGGCCAGTGGCACGATCACTGCAAAGTCTTTGATGCGCCGGTCTGGTTCGATCAGCCCTTCAATTCACTGGTGATCCCGAAGCGGGATCTGCTGCGCGCCATGCCGGAGAGCGATCCGATCCTGCTGACGGTGATGCAGGATGCGATACGGCGGCTTAATCGCGGCACGTCGCAGCAGAGCATGGTTGAGCAGGCGCGTTCGCAGGTCAATCTGTCGCTGATGCAGGGGGAGCCGGTGCTGGAAGAGGTGGCGGAGAAGCTGGGGCTGTCGAGCTGGTCACTGCAGCGGCGGCTGCGCGAAGAGGGCAGCAGCTTCACCGCGCTGGTGGATCAGGTGCGCTGCGAAATGGCGACACACTACCTGCAACAGAAGCAGCTGCCGATTTCAGAAATGGCGCTGCTGCTGGGCTACTCGGAAGTCAGTGCTTTTTCGCGCGCGTTCCGTCGCTGGTTTGGTATCAGTCCGCGTCAGTGGCGTCAGGAGGGGCTGGCCAGCTAACCACGCGGCGCAAAGCCGAACCACGCGGGTTGTCCGGGCTCCGGCGGTGGCGGAAGGCCGCGGGTCTGCGCCACCAGCTGCCATGCGCGCAGGCAGAGCGCTTCATCACCCTGGGTCTGGGTCACCGCATAACGTCCACTCCGTTGCCACTCCATCCGTACCAGACATTGCTGGCCCGCATAACGGGCTGCATCCCGGAAGTCCCGGTTCAGCACCGGCTGCATTTGATGCGTCCAGTGACAGGATTTGCTGTCAGGATCTTTCTCCGGCAGACAGAGGTTTGCCACGCTATCCCGTTGCTTTATCACAGCTTGCTGGCAGGCGCTGAGCGAGATGGCAACAATCACACCCGGCAATATCCGCCTCATTACATTAATCAAATTCATTTAACTGGCCCATCTCCCCTTAAAGATCTTCCTGTCTGCTGCCGACAGTCTACAGACCGGCCTGCTGAATGCTATGGCATTCCTCCGACTGTCAGCAGAACCAGAATTTACCGCCCCGGTGCGGACGATCTCTCTTTCACGTTTTGGATGAGAAAGGCAGAAAAACAGGCCTTTGCGGCACTCTCCTGGTTGACGGCGGGCAGTGCCTTCCATGCCAGCAAACCCGCCTTGATTCTGGTGCTGCCTGCGGATAACGGCTCGCCGGATGTCAGCGCCGCGCATCGCTTAACCTCCCGGCTGACGCGCCCGTTATCCCTGGGGCAGCTCCAGCTGGCTGTAACCCAATCCATTCATCTTGCGCACTTTAATCTGCACCGGGATACGCTCCTTCATCGCCTCGACGTGGCTGATCACCCCGATGGTTTTGCCGCTGGCGTTGAGCGCATCCAGGGCATCCAGCGCGGTGTCGAGCGTCTGGGCGTCCAGCGTGCCGAATCCTTCATCCAGAAACAGCGATTCGATGCGCGTTTTGTGGCTCACCAGATCGGATAACGCCAGGGCCAGCGCCAGACTGACCAGGAAGCTCTCCCCGCCCGACAGGGTGCGGGTATCGCGCGCGGCGTCAGCCTGCCAGGTGTCAACCACATCCAGCTCCAGCTGATCCTGCGCCCGCCGCTGCAGCAGATAGCGGCCGTGTAGCCGGTCGAGCTGACGGTTAGCGAGCGCGACCAGATGATCCAGCGTCAGCCCCTGGGCGAAACGCCGGAATTTATCGCCGCTGGCGGAGCCGATCAGGTCGTTGAGCAGGCTCCACTGCTCCAGCGCCACCCCATCCTGTTCTATCTGTGTCATCAGACTCTGCTGCCGGGCACGCAGGCTGGCGTCGCTGTGCAGCTGCTGCTGAATCTGACCCTGCTGGCTGGCGTTGTCGCGCAGCGCCAGCCGCAACTGCTCCAGCTGCTGCGCCAGCGCCTCGGCAGATTCCGGCATCGCATCGGGCTTTGCCTGCTGATGGGCGCTGAGCCGCTGACGCAGATCCGCCCGTCGCGCCTGCTGCTGCTGGTACTGCTGATCGAGCTGCTGCAGCTGCTGGCGCAGTTGCAGCGCACTCTGCTCATCCAGCAGCGCCGCGCGCAGGCTGGCTTCATCGGCAAATCCGGCGCGCGCCAGTGACTGCTGCAGTGTGTTTTCCGCCTCTGCCAGTTTGCTGCTGAGGGTCTGACGCTGATTTTCCAGCCCCGCCAGCTCACCCTGCAGGCGACTGACCTCGGCCTGCGCCTGTTGCAGGGCGGTGAGCTGCTGTGCCAGCTGTTCATCGGCGTGCTGAACGCGGGCCTGCAGCTGCTGACGGGCGAGGGTGACCTCGCGATCGCCAAACAGCGCCAGACGCTGCTGACGCATTTCGCTGAGCTGCGCCTGGCTCTGCTGCTGCTGCTGCTGACGAATCGTGAGCTGCTGCTGTTCCTGTTCAGCCTGCTGCTGCAGGGCAGTGAGCTGGGTTTCCCCTTTCAACAGCTGTGGCTGCAGGTTAGCGAGCAACTGCTCACTCTCCTGCCAGCGCTGCCAGCGCCGCTGTTGCTCCGCCAGCCACGCAGCGCGATCGGCGGCAGCGGGCAGGGCAAGATGGTGTGCGCTGAACTGCTGCTCCAGACGGCTCTGCAACTGCTCCCAGGCCTGCTGTTCCTGCTGTTGGCGCTGTTGCAGCACATCCAGCGCCTGTAGCAGGCTGGTCAGCGACTGCTGCGCCAGCTGTTCGGCCTGCTGCTGCTGCTGCCAGGCCTGTAGCTGCTGAAGATGGTGATCTTTCGCAGCCTGACGCGCCTGTTCAGCGGCTTCCTGAGCCTGTCGCTGCTGCTCAAGCTGACTTTCACGGTCGCTTTGCTGCTGCTGCCACGTGGCCAAGGTCTCGCGATCGGCAAGCGGGAAAGTAAGTGCCAGCTCACCGCTCAGAACCTGCCATTGCTGCTCAAGCTGCTCAAGCTGTTGCTGCATCCCGGCGATTTCCTCGCGCAGCGTCTGCTGCTGTACCGCAGACTGCTTCAGCTGTTCGTTT
The DNA here is from genome assembly GCF_011800365.1 of Pantoea sp. EKM103V. Classification (NCBI taxonomy): domain Bacteria; kingdom Pseudomonadati; phylum Pseudomonadota; class Gammaproteobacteria; order Enterobacterales; family Erwiniaceae; genus Pantoea; species Pantoea sp. EKM103V. The sequence goes on from NZ_JAALFQ010000001.1 coordinate 96,747, forward strand.
TTTGCCGTGCCCGCTTCGCGCAGTGCCTCGGTTTGTTGTTGCAGCGCAGCCCGGCGCTGTTGGTTAGCACTGACTTCCAGTGTGCTGTAGGCCCCGACGGCGGGATGGGTGCAGGAGCCGCACAGCGGGCAGGGCTGATCGGCGGTGAGCCGGGCGCGGTAGTCGCTGAGATCGACAATCTGCTGCTCCAGCGCGCAGATTTTTTCCACATCATCCAGCTGCTGTTTTTCGCGTTTCCACGTCTCACGCAGCGTCTGCAATTCCGCTTCACTCTGCTGATGCGCTTTTTCCAGCGCATGTAGCCTTTGCTGGCGCTGATCCAGCTGCTGGTGCAGCGGCTGCCACTGCGTTGAGAGCAGCAGCAGTTGCTGACGCGCCGGACGGCTGCACTGCAACTGGCTTAACGCCTGACGCAGTGCTGCAGGCGGATGCTGCTCCTGAAGCGAAGTTAGTGCTTGCTCCGCCTGCGACAGCGCCTGGCGGGCCTGTTGCTCCGCCTGCTGGCGCGGCAGTGCCTGTCGGGCCTGCTGCTGCTGCTCCGCCTGCTGCGTGGCGATCTGCTGCTGCTGCTGATTGCGCTGTTGTGTCAGTCCCGCCAGCGTCGCTTCACGCTGTGCCAGCAGGGCAAAATTCTCCTGCCACAGCGGCAGCGAAGCCCCCCAGTGCGCCAGATCGGTCAACTGCTCACGTAACTGATGCTGTTCAGCCATCGCCTGCTTCAGGCGGGTCACCTGACGGGTCTGCTCCGCCAGGGTTGCCTGAGTCTGATCAAGATGCTGTTGCTGACGGGCGTTTTCCTGCTGCTGCTCCTCATTGTGCTGCTGCAGGGCGCTGATGCGCTGATCCAGCGGCAACACCTGTTCCGTCAGCAGGGTCTCCTGCTGCTGCTGTTCCTGCTGTGCCTGCTGGCGGGCAAGCTGGGTGGCCGCATAGCGCTGCTGATGCTGCTGATGCTGGCTCTGCGCCTGCTGCTGCTGATCCGTCAGCTGCTGACAGCGATGCGAGACCTGCTGCTGTTCGGTACGCAGGGTGTCGCGCTGCTGCAGCGCGCCCCGCAGTTTTTCAGCCGGTTCGCTGCGTACCAGCCGCTGGCGATCGGGCTCAGCGGCCTGTAAGGCCGCGCTGGCCTGCTGCACCGCCGCCTCCGCCTGCTCACTCTCCCGCTGCAGCTGCTGTGCCTGTTGCTGCCACTGCTGTTGCTGTTGCGCCTGCTGATAGTGGCTGCTGAGCTGCTGTTCCGCCTGGGTCAGCCCGGTCAGCTGCCGTTGCAGCGCCTCGCGCGCCTCACTCTCCAGCAGGGTCATCGCGCCTGCCTGGCTGCGCAGCAGGTCCAGCTGGGTTTTCGCCTCTTTGTGGCGCTCATAAATGGCGGCTGAGATCAGGCCGTAGATTTCGGTGCCGGTCAGCTCTTCGAGAAGTTCGGCGCGTTCACTGGCTCTGGCATTGAGAAACGCGGCGAACTGGCCCTGAGAGAGCATCATCGAGCGGGTGAAGCGTTCAAAATCGAGCCCGGAGAGGGTTTCCGTCAGCTTCAGCTTGTCACCCACCTTATCGGCCACGATGGTGTTGTCGGCGCAGCGTGCCAGCTCAACGCGCGGGGCCTGCAGCTTGCCGTCGGCGGCACCGCGGGCGCGGTTCTGACTCCAGAAGGCGCGCCAGGCCTCACCCTTAATCTCAAACTCCACCTCAGCCAGACATTCCGCGCAGTCGCGGGTCATCAGCGGGTTCTGGCTCTGGGAGATCGCGCCCAGGCGCGGTGTCTGGTGGTAGAGCGCCAGGCAGATGGCGTCCAGCAGGGTGGTTTTCCCGGCACCGGTGGCACCGGTAATGGCGAACAGGCCGTTGCTGGCAAAAGGTTCGGCGCGGAAATCGATAAACCATTCACCGCGCAGGGCATTCAGATTTTTAAAACGTAGCGTAAGGATCTTCATTGGGTCTCTTCCATGGCGGCCAGCGTCTGACGAAACAGGGTGGTCATCTGATCGATCTGCTCCGCCTCTAAGCCCTCATCCAGCGCCAGCCGGCGGGCGAAGACCTCTTCCACCTTCAGCTCGCTCAGGGTTTCATTGTCAAGCCGCGCCAGGCTCTGCTGCCGCTGTTCACGGCTGCGGCGTAAAAGCAGCACCTCGACGGGCAGCGTGGCGGTCAGCGTTTCCACTTGGCGTTGCAGATCGCTGAGGTACTCCTGGGTCGTCACTTCGATATCGAGCCAGATCGGTTTCTCCGGCTGCTGCCCGCTGAAGGCGTTTAACTGTTCAGCGATCTGCGCCAGCGATCCTTTCAGCGCCTGCATCGGCTGAGTCTGCGGCACCACCAGCGGGGTGACCGCCTGCAGGCCGCTGGCCGTCAGCTCCAGCAGGAAGACGCTTTTTTCACTGCTCAGCTCATCAAAACTCAGTGGGATCGGTGAGCCGCTGTAGCGGATATGCTCGCTGCCGGCGACGCGCTGTGCGCGATGAATATGGCCCAGCGCAATATAGTCGGCGGCGGGAAAGGCGCTGGCCGGGAAGGCGTCCAGCGTGCCGATATAGATGTCACGCACCGAATCGCTCTGGCTGACGCCGACGGTGGTGAGGTGACCGGTGACGATCACCGGCAGCGCATGGCCCAGTGCCTGCGCTGCGGCGAAACGCTGCTGATAGTGGTGAGCGATCGCCTCCAGCAGCGAGGTCTGTTTGTCGCGTCCCGACTGACCCGCCCGGCTGCGCAGGATGTCGCGCGGGCGCAGGTAGGGAATCGCACAGAGCAGCGCCCCCGGTTCACCCTGACGGGTGTTGAGCAGCAGCACATCATCGTCCTGCGGGGTGGCGATCACCCGGGTATTGAGACAGGCGAGCAGCTCGCGCGACTCATTCAGCGTCGCCACGGAGTCGTGGTTGCCCGCCAGCACAATCAGCTGACAGCCGCTGGGCTGCAGCGCCACCACAAACCGGTTGAACATTTCGCGCGCGTAGCTGGGCGGCGTGCCGGTATCAAACAGATCGCCCGCGATAATCAGCGCATCCACCTGATGCTGTTCGATCTGGATCAACAGCCAGTCGAGAAACGCCTGATGTTCGGCCGCCCGGCTTTTGTTGTAGAAGAACTGCCCCAGATGCCAGTCCGCAGTGTGAATAATGCGCATGATGAGTCCCTGCCGTTGTGATTCGCCCGGCGATTATACTGGCTCTGCGGCCAAAGCAAAAAAGAGTCGCTGCACTGTCATAATTGATTACCTATGTGGTTACAGGCAGGTTATGTTTTTCATAAAAGTGTCACAAATCTGACGCATAATGGCGCCGCGAATCTCAGTGACAGCCGTCATAATCAGCAGGAGAAATAATGGCTAAGCGCATTTTGGTTGTGGAGGATGAAGCCCCCATCCGTGAAATGTTGTGTTTTGTTCTGGAGCAGAACGACTATCAGCCAATCGAGGCGGAAGATTATGACAGCGCCGTGGCCAGGCTGATCGAACCCTGGCCCGATCTGATTCTGCTGGACTGGATGTTACCGGGCGGCAGCGGCATTCAGTTTATCAAACACCTGAAGCGTGAGGCGATGACGCGCGACATTCCGGTCATGATGCTGACCGCCCGTGGCGAGGAGGAAGATCGGGTGCGCGGGCTGGAAGTGGGCGCGGATGACTACATTACCAAGCCTTTTTCCCCCAAAGAGCTGATGGCGCGCATTAAAGCGGTGATGCGCCGTATTTCACCAATGGCGGTGGAAGAGGTGATCGAGATGCAGGGGCTGAGTCTGGACCCCTCGTCGCATCGCGTGATGTCCGAAACCACGCCGCTGGAGATGGGCCCGACCGAATATAAGCTGCTGCACTTCTTTATGACGCACCCGGAGCGCGTTTACAGCCGCGAACAGCTGCTGAACCACGTCTGGGGCACCAATGTGTATGTGGAAGATCGCACCGTTGATGTTCACATCCGTCGTTTACGTAAAGCGCTGGAGATCTCCGGCCACGATCGCATGGTACAAACCGTTCGCGGAACAGGGTATCGTTTCTCTGCCCGCTACTGAACGGAGCCTTTACCGTGCTGGAACGCCTCTCCTGGAAGAGATTACTGACAGAACTGCTGCTGGCCTGTCTGCCCGCGCTGCTGCCTGGCCTGCTGTTTGGCGGGCTGGCATGGTGGCTGCTGCTGAGCGTGCTGCTGGTGCTGCTGTGGCATTTTCATAATCTGATGCGGCTGTCACACTGGCTGTGGCTCGACCGCACCATGACGCCCCCTGCCGGGCGTGCCAGCTGGGAGCCGCTCTTCTATGGGCTTTACCAGATGCAGCTGCGCAACCGGCGGCGGCGGCGCGAACTGGGCAATCTGATCAAGCGTTTCCGCAGCGGTGCCGAATCGCTGCCGGATGCGGTGATCCTCACCACCGAAGAGGGCACCATTTTCTGGTGCAACGGACTGGCGCAGCAGCACCTTGGCCTGCGCTGGCCGGAAGATAATGGCCAGAATATCCTCAACCTGCTGCGTTACCCCGAATTCTCCCGCTATCTTCGCCAGCGCGATTTTGATAAACCCCTGACGCTGGTGCTGAACAATAAACTGCACATGGAATTTCGCGTTATGCCCTACAGTGAAGGGCAGTGGCTGCTGGTGGCGCGCGATGTGACGCAGATGCATCAGCTGGAAGGGGCGCGCCGCAACTTCTTTGCCAATGTCAGTCATGAGCTGCGCACCCCGCTTACGGTGCTGCAGGGCTATCTGGAGATGATGAACGACTCGGTGATGAGCGAACCTTCGCGCAGCAAAGCGCTGCACACCATGTCGGAGCAGACGCGCCGCATGGACAGTCTGGTTAAGCAGCTGCTGACGCTGTCGCGCATCGAAGCGGCCCCGGCGATCGACCTGAAAGAGAAGGTCGATGTGCCGGTGATGCTGAAACTGCTGCAGCATGAAGCCGCGACGCTGAGCGGCGGCCGCCACGACATCCATTTCCACACCGATCCCCATCTGAAAGTGTTCGGCAACGATGAACAGCTGCGCAGCGCCATCTCCAATCTGGTTTACAACGCGGTGAACCACACGCCAGAGGGCACGCGGATCGATATCAGCTGGCTGCGCGGCAAACAGGGCGCGATTTTCCGGGTCTGTGACAACGGGCCGGGGATCGCGCCGGAACACATCCCGCGGCTGACCGAGCGCTTCTACCGGGTTGACAAGGCGCGCTCACGCGCCACCGGTGGCAGCGGACTGGGGCTGGCGATTGTGAAACATGCCCTGAGCCACCACAACGCGCGGCTCGATATCACCAGCGTGCCGCATAAGGAGACCTGCTTTACCTTTACGCTGCCGGCAAGGTTGATTGTCAGCAGCGTGATGCAGGAGAATGCCGTTCATTAACCGCTGCCGGAACTCTGCCATGCGCCTGCTTCTTCTCTTCCTCATTACGCTGCTGCCGGGTCTGGCGCTGGCTCAGCCCGGCACGCTCGCCGGCAATCTCAGCAGTGTCGGGTCTGATACGCTGGGCTATCTGATGACCCTCTGGAGCGAGGATTTCAGCCGCCAGGCTCCGGGCGTTAACGTGCAGGTGCAGGCCTCCGGCTCCTCTACGGCCCCGACCGCGCTGGCGGCGGGGGCGGCGCAACTCGGCCCGATGAGCCGTCCAATGCAGGCGGATGAACGCCAGGCGTTTGAAGCGCGCTACGGCTACCCGCCGCTGGCGGTGCCGGTGGCCATGGATGCGCTGGTCGTCGTGGTCAACCAGCGCAATCCGCTGCAACAGATTGCGCCCTCGCAGCTTGATGCCCTTTTTTCAGTGACCCGCCTGTGCGGTGCACACAGCGTGCCGCGGTTCTGGGGCGATCTTGGCTTAACCGGCGCTGAGTGGCGTAAACGGCCGATTCAGCGCTATGGCCGCAACTCCGCCTCCGGCACCTGGGGTTTCTTCAAGCAGCAGGCGCTCTGCAAGGGCGATTTTCGCCGCGACGTGGCGGAGTTTCCCGGCTCGGCTGCGGTGGTGCAGGCGGTGGCCGGGAACCCGCGCAGCATTGGCTACGCCAGTTTTGGCTTTCATCTCAGCGGCGTCAAAATGCTGGCGGTGATGAACGATCAGGGGCAGGCGATTGCCCCGGATGCGGAGGCTATCCGCAGTGGCCGCTATCCCTGGGCGCGTCCGCTCTATCTCTATGTCAATAAAGCGTCCGGAAAGCCGTTGCCGCCGCTGGTGGCCGCGTTTCTGCAGCAGGTGCTTTCCGCGCAGGGACAGCGTCGGGTCAGTGAAGCGGGCTACCTGCCGCTCTCTGACGCGCAGATGGCGCAGGCGCGTGCAGCCCTGCAGTAATCCTCTAAGTTGAATTTTTTTCATCATCGCTGAATTTTCTTCAGTTGCAGACTGAGGCCACTCATGTCACTCTGCATTCAGACATATAGCCATCCAGATGGCTATTTATATCAGAATGCAATAATTTCCTGCCGCAATGATTGGCAGGAGAGACAGGAGTGATCATGCAAAGAGAAACCGCCCCGTTCCGTGCCGATACCGTTGGCAGCTTCCTCCGTCCCGCCGCGATTAAACAGGCGCGCGAACAGTTTGCGGCCGGCGAGATTGATGCGGCAGCGCTGCGTCAGGTCGAAGATGCGGCCATCCGTGATGTGGTGGCTAAGCAGCGTGAGAACGGCCTGAAAGTCGTGACTGACGGTGAGTTTCGTCGCGGCTGGTGGCACTTCGATTTTTTCTACGGCCTGGACGGCGTCGAGAGCTATGAAGCGGAGCAGGGCATTCAGTTCAATGGCGTGCAGACCAAAGCGCACGGTGTGAAAGTGGTGAGCAAGCTCGGCTTTCCGGCCGATCACCCAATGCTGGACCATTTCCGCTTCCTGCAGAGCATTGCCGGTGATGCGGTGCCGAAGATGACCATTCCCAGCCCCAGCGTGCTGCACTTCCGTGGCGGTCGCAAAGTGATCGACGCGGAGGTCTATCCCGATCTGGCGGACTATTTCGACGATCTGGCGCAGACCTACAAACAGGCGATTCAGGCGTTTTACGCGGCGGGCTGTCGCTATCTGCAGCTGGATGACACCGTCTGGGCTTACCTCTGCTCGGAAGATCAGAAGCGGGATATCCGGGCGCGTGGTGACGATCCGGCGCAGCTGGCGCAGACCTATGCCCGGGTGCTGAACAAAGCGCTGGAGGATAAACCGGCCGATCTGACCGTGGGTCTGCATGTCTGTCGCGGTAATTTCCGCTCAACCTGGATCTCAGAGGGCGGTTACGGACCGGTCGCTGAGATCCTGTTCGGCAGCGTCAACGTAGATGCTTTCTTCCTGGAGTATGACAATGCCCGTTCCGGTGGCTTCGAGCCCCTGCGCTTTATCAAGCCCGGTCATCAGCAGGTGGTGCTGGGGCTGATCACCACGAAAGTGGGAGAGCTGGAAGATCCGGCGCAGGTGAAATCCCGGCTGGAAGAGGCGGCGCAGTTTGTGAGTCTGGAGCAGATCTGCCTCAGTCCGCAGTGCGGCTTTGCGTCGACCGAAGAGGGCAACAGCCTCAGCGAAGCCGAGCAGTGGCAGAAGATTCGACTGGTTGTCGATATCGCGAAACAGGTCTGGTAAGGCTGTAACGTTGTGCAGACAGGCGCGTAAAACGCGCCTTTTGTGTATCTGCCGGTGCGTTTATGCGGATATTTCCCACCGTCTGTCTGTTTTTCAGGCACATCATCTTGTGTGCCTGTGCCAAAAATCAACGCTATCCTCTGTCATTCGAAAAAATGGCGGGATAAGCTTCTGGTTTTCCGATCCCGTATTGCCTTTCTCCGCTATAAACGTTTTACTTAGCGCCGTTGTCGATCCATCCCTCTGTGAACAGAATAAAAGCAGCTCAAATCACCTGCACTTTTCCCTGCGACGAGCATAATGCGCTGAGACACTCAGTCAGGTCGCGGCTTATATGCAGCGAGGGGGACAACACAAACCCAACTTCCACCGCAACATCAGTGACAGGCCGTATGACACATCGTTTAACTTCGAAGGACATTCTCGCGCTGGGCTTTATGACATTCGCCCTGTTTGTTGGCGCGGGCAACATCATTTTCCCTCCTATGGTGGGTATTCAGTCTGGCGAACACGTCTGGACTGCAGCCATCGGATTTCTGCTTACCGCTGTCGGTCTGCCCGTGATGACCGTGATCGCGCTGGCCCGTGTCGGCGGCGGCGTGGATGCGCTCAGCAGCCCGATCGGCAAGGTGGCGGGCATCGTGCTGGCCACCGTCTGCTATCTGGCGGTCGGGCCGCTGTTTGCCACCCCGCGAACTGCGACGGTCTCGTTTGAGATGGGCATCGCCCCCCTGACCGGTGAAGGCGCGCTGCCGCTGTTTATCTACAGCCTGATCTACTTTGTGCTGGTGATTGGCGTGTCGCTCTATCCCGGCAAGCTGCTCGACACGGTAGGGCACTTCCTGGCCCCCCTGAAAATCGTTGCGCTGACCATACTGGGCGTCGCCGCGCTGTTGTGGCCGGCAGGCGGGACGATCACGGCTACGGCTGATTATCAGCGTGCGGCCTTCTCCAGCGGTTTCGTTAACGGTTACCTGACCATGGATACCCTGGGCGCGCTGGTGTTTGGCATCGTGATTGTTAACGCCGCCCGTTCGCGTGGCGTGGACAATGCCGCACTGCTGACCCGCTATACCGTACTGGCAGGACTGATTGCCGGTCTGGGCCTGACGCTGGTCTACCTCTGCCTGTTTAAACTGGGGGCGGGCAGCGGCGCGCTGGTGGATCAAAACGCTAACGGCGCAGCGATTCTGCACGCCTATGTTCAGCACACCTTTGGCAACATGGGCAGCTTCTTCCTGGCCGCTTTGATCTTCGTCGCCTGCATGGTGACCGCGGTGGGCCTGACCTGTGCCTGTGCGGAATTTTTTGCGCAATACCTGCCGTTATCGTATAAAACGCTGGTGTTTATTCTGGGTCTGTTCTCTATGGTGGTGTCGAATCTCGGCCTGAGCCACCTGATTCAGATCTCCATCCCGGTACTGACGGCGATCTATCCGCCCTGTATCGTGCTGGTGGTGCTGAGTTTCACCCTCAACTGGTGGAACAAGAGCAGCCGGATTATCGCGCCTGCAATGCTGGTAAGCCTGCTGTTTGGTATTGTCGATGCGATTAAAACGACCGGGTTTAAAGATTTGCTGCCGGCTTTCAGCCAGCATCTGCCGCTGGCCGACCAGGGTCTCGCCTGGCTGCCGCCGTCGCTGGTGATGCTGTTGATTGCCGCTGTGGTTGATCGGGTGAAAGGGCCTGAACAGGTGACGGCTCACTCGTAACAGTCAGCACGGTTTTTTCTTTAACCACGGGCTTGCCCGTGGTTTTTTCATTTCACAGGTACAGGTTGTTATGCAAGAAACCAATAAGCTCAAACGCGGACTGAGCACGCGCCACATCCGCTTTATGGCGCTGGGATCGGCGATTGGCACCGGGCTCTTTTACGGTTCCGCTGACGCGATTAAAATGGCCGGGCCGAGCGTGCTGCTCGCCTATATCATCGGCGGGGCAGTGGCTTACATCATCATGCGCGCGCTGGGTGAGATGTCGGTCAATAATCCTCAGGCCAGCTCCTTCTCCCGTTACGCCCAGGACTACCTGGGGCCGATGGCCGGATACATCACCGGCTGGACCTACTGTTTTGAAATCCTGATTGTGGCGATTGCCGATGTGACGGCGTTTGGCATCTATATGGGCGTCTGGTTCCCGGAGGTGCCGCACTGGATCTGGGTGCTGAGCGTGGTGCTGATCATCGGGGCGGTTAACCTGATGAGCGTCAGGGTGTTTGGCGAGGTGGAGTTCTGGTTCTCCTTCTTCAAGGTCGCCACCATTATCGTGATGATTCTGGCCGGTTTCGGCATGATTATCTGGGGGATTGGCAACGGCGGCCAGCCAACCGGTATCCATAACCTCTGGACCAACGGCGGCTTCTTCGCTCACGGCGTGGTCGGCATGCTGCTGTCGCTGCAGATGGTGATGTTCGCCTACGGCGGCATCGAAATCATCGGCATCACCGCCGGGGAAGCGAAAGAGCCGGAGAAGTCGATTCCGCGCGCAATCAACTCGGTGCCATGGCGCATTCTGGTCTTTTACGTCGGCACACTGTTTGTGATTATGTCGATCTACCCGTGGAACCAGGTGGGGACGTCGGGCAGCCCGTTTGTGCTGACCTTCCAGCATCTGGGGATCGCTGCAGCCGCCTCGATTCTCAACTTCGTGGTGCTGACCGCGTCACTTTCCGCGATTAACAGCGATGTCTTTGGCGTGGGCCGTATGCTGCACGGCATGGCGCAGCAGGGCCATGCGCCGAAGGTCTTCATGAAGGTTTCCGCACGCGGCATTCCGTGGGTGACGGTCGTGGTGATGATGTTCGCCATGCTGATCGCGGTCTATCTCAACTACCTGATGCCAGAGAAAGTCTTCCTGGTGATCGCCTCGCTGGCGACCTTTGCTACGGTGTGGGTCTGGATCATGATCCTGCTGTCGCAGATCGCGTTCCGCCGCAAAATTGGCAAAGAGGCGGCCGGTAAGCTGCTGTTCGCCTTGCCGGGCGGCAGCTGGACCGCTGGCGTCGGCGTCGCCTTCCTCTGCTTTATTATCGGCCTGATTGGTTATTTCCCCGATACCCGCATTTCACTCTACGTGGGTATGGTGTGGATTGTGCTGCTGCTGCTGGGCTATAAGCTGGTGCGCAAGCCACGCTAATCTTCCGTTCTGCTCTCCCGATTCACGGGGGAGCAGAACCGGCAATCTCCCGCCTTCATTCTCTTTTCCTCCCGCCTTAATTTCTCAAAGGATGCGCAGTCAGCGCAGAATAAAAGTATTTCCCGGCAGACGGCGTCAGACAGGCCTGAATGGCCAGAGAAGGGGAGGGTAAAAGGAAATAAAAAACGGCGAAACCAGTCGCCGAAAGAATCTAAATATTACAGGAAAAAATGTATAAAGGGATGATTGACGGGGCTATCGTAAAACAAAACGCGGGGCGCTGAAAGCCAGCCGGATTCAATTAAGAAAAGGGCGGAATAACGCTAATTAACAGGGATTAACATTATTCAGACCGCGTTTTTGTTGCGGCCTGAATATGATTAGCCACAGACTCAGGGCAATATAACGGAAACCGGCAGCGTAGCGCTGTTGTCGATGTTTTTCTGCAGGTGTGTCAGCGTGGATTGATAAGGGCAGAGCAGGCCCACACTGGTATCCCTGCAGCCAGGCTGATGCCACGCCTGATGTAATAACGGGTGTTTTTCATCAACCGGCTGCAGCCGGCGGAGATCATCCAGGCTTTGCGCCTGAAAGTAGATCTGCAAAAAACGTTCCCCGCTTTGCGTGTCGCGCCAGCGCTCCAGCACCAGACTGCCGCCCGGCGGAATATTCCCGCGTGAATAGCCTGGCAACGTCCAGTCAAAGCCCATCAGCGTGCGGACCATGGCAATATTGGTGTCATGCGCCACCAGAATTAACCAGCGGGTCGGCGACGTGTCGGAGCCAATCGCCTGCAGCATTGTGCTGAGCAGGATCGAGCCACGCCGCTGGGCCAGATAAAGGATATCGTTACTGAGGTCGTAGTTTGCGGTCAGCAGTGGCAGCAGCGAGGTGATCTGCGCCGCCGAGGTGATGTGTCCCCAGGCGAGCTGATCAGACGGCAGATTTTCGCTGTAGCCCAGGCGCAGCGTCTCCACCATGCTGGCCATCGCGCTCAGCCCCTCAACGTAACTGCCGCCGTTGCGGGTCTGTCTGAACTGCCAGGGGCGATCGAAGAACGTGCAGCGGGACGCAGGCGGGCAGACCGCCGCTCTGAGCTGCTGAATTGCCGGTTGCAGCTGCTTTTGCCGCTGTGCCAGATCGCCTGCCTTCTGCTGCTTAGCCGCCAGCGCCCGGGCGGGATCGATGTGGGTGAGCGGCAGTTTGTCGCTCTGAAACAGGGGATCGACCTCGCCCGCGACGTGATGCACCGGCACGCCGCAGCCGGGAAAGGCGCCGTCAGTCAGTGCCGCCGCGGTGGCGCGGGTGCGCTGCAACGGACTGGCCCGCACATAGACCTGCGCCGCATCGGGGCAGCCCGCCGCCAGCAGGCCGAGCTGGCGATAGTGATCGCCCTGCCAGCGGCCCTTATTCACGACCGCGCTGTAGCCATGTCCGGTCAGCTCCCCATCGGCGGTGGTCCACACCGTCCAGGATTGCGCACTGGCCGCCTCAATCTCTTTGCGGTTTCCCGGCGTCGGTGGTCGCACGCCGTGGCGGCTCAGCTCGACCACCTTCTCCAGCTGATACTCAGCCGCCTGTGACGTCGTGCTCAGCAGACAGAGAGCGGCGAGAATAAGCGCGCACCGACGCAGCCGTAACCGGATCATCTACTCATCCAGAGCGGGATTACCCGTCAGCGCTTTAATCTGTGGATAGAGGGCCGCATTGGCCAGCAGAACCGGATTACCGTTTTTCAGCCCGTCGTTACGCAGGTAGTCGTTGGTGACGCCGCCCGCTTCGCGCATCAGGACAATGCCCGGCAGACTATCCCAGGGATGCATGTGCGCTTCGTAATAGCCTATCAGGCGTCCAGCAGCAGCCCAAGCGCTGGTCAGCGCGCCGGACCCCACCCGAATAAACATGCCACCCTGCTCAATCAGGCCGGTGATGAGGCGCGAGACGCTTTCGCCGCCGTTGCGGCTGGAGTTGCTGATACCCAGCAGTCCCTCGTTAAGCCGCTCTGCCGCATGGACCTGCAGGCGGCTTTCGTTAAGCCACGCCCCATGGTTTTTGCGGGCATGAAACAGCTCCTGATGATTGGGGTCGCAGATCACGCCGATCACCGGTTCGCCCTCGCAGACCACCGCCAGCGACACGCACCAGTTAGGCAGGCCGTTGACGAAGCAGGCGGTGCCGTCGATGGGATCGATGACCCAGACAAAAGGGGCGCCCTGAACCTCGCCACCGCTCTCTTCGCCATAGACGGCATCGTCAGGAAAACGTTCAGCGATTAATGTTTTAAGCAGCGCTTCCACGTTGCGGTCAGCCTCGCTCACCACATCCTGTAAATCCCTTTTGTGTTCCACCACCAGTGTCTGACGCTGCTGATACCATGACAGGGCCCGGCTGCCCGCCGCACGGGCGATGTCGCAGGCGTAACGGTAACGCGCGTCAATTTCAGATTGCGAAGCGGATGACATCTTTTCCTCTTATGATTTTGTGCCATAACGAACGGAAGGCGCGCCTGAACAGGCGGTCTGGCTGTGCTGTTAACGTAACTATTGTTAAGAAAGGCTTCATTAAGCCGCAGTTAGCGGGCAATGGCAAGATGGCGCAGGGGCGGACGACGGGCTTTTTCAGCGGGCAGGCGCCTGCGCCCGCCCGGCGCGGCAGCAGAGGATCGGGTTTTACAGGGTGCGGCTGGTCGCCAGCGCCATTAAACGCGGATAAAAAACAAAAAACAGCGCTTCCAGCTGATCGTAGTGTTCAGTGAAATCCTGATAGGAGTCGCGCAGTGCCGCCAGACGCGGACGGCGGCTGGCCATGCCGTGGAGAACCCGCTCCAGCCGCGCGGGCTGGGCATAATGCTCAAACCAGCGCTCGCGCCACATCACCGCGTTAAGTTCCTGAAAATCGACCGGCGTCTCCGCGAGGTGCGGCACGATTTCGCGCTCGGCGGCGGCAGAAAACTGCGCCAGCGTCTGGCCGGGCATGAACTGCTGCCAGTGACGGGCCAGAAAATGGTCCCAGATGACGTCCAGCGTAATCGGGGCCACGCGATAGGTTTCAGCACGGAACAGCTGACGGGCGCTGCGCACTTCCGGCAGCGTGTCGGTCATGACGTCAAGACGCCGGTGCATGAGAATGCCGTCTGCGACAGGCGCAGACCAGTGCTGGTGCGGGTTACCCCGCACAAAGTCAGCCATTAGATTGCCGAGCAGGGAGCTGTCGGCCAGCTGAGCCAGATGGAGATGAGCAAGAAAGTTCATGCCGCATTATAGGCTGAACTGCCTTTGCGCAGCCAGCTGTTCAGAATTGGTCGATTTTCCGCTAAACTGTGCCGCCTGTTTTTGCCTGAGAAAGAACACTTCAATGCGTGTCGCCGATTTTGCTTTTGAATTGCCCGAATCCCTGATTGCTCACTATCCCCAGGCGCAGCGCAGCGGCTGCCGTCTGCTGTCGCTCGACGGTCCCAGCGGCGCACTGACGCACGGGGTCTTTACCGACGTGCTGGATAAGCTGAATCCAGGCGATCTGCTGGTGTTCAACAATACCCGTGTGATCCCGGCGCGCGTCTTTGGCCGCAAAGCCAGCGGCGGCAAAATCGAGATGCTGGTCGAGCGGATGCTCGACGACAAGCGTGTGCTGGCACATGTGCGCGCCTCAAAAGCGCCGAAGCCGGGTGCAGCGCTGCTGCTGGGCGAAGATGAGAGCGTGAAAGCGACCATGGTGGCCCGCCACGATGCGCTGTTTGAGATTGAATTTGATGATGAGCGCGCGGTGCTCGATATCCTGAACAGCGTGGGCCATATGCCTCTGCCGCCCTATATCGATCGGCCGGACGAAGAGGCCGACCGCGAGCTTTATCAGACCGTCTACAGCGCCCGTCCGGGGGCCGTCGCGGCACCCACAGCCGGTCTGCATTTTGATGAGCCGCTGTTGCAGGCGCTGAAAGAGAAGGGCATTGAGATGGCGTTTGTGACGCTGCATGTCGGGGCGGGAACCTTCCAGCCGGTGCGTGTCGAAACCATTGAAGAGCATCACATGCACGCGGAATATGCCGAAGTACCGCAGGAGGTGGTTGATGCGGTGCTGGCCTGCAAGGCGCGCGGCAATAAGGTGGTTGCGGTGGGCACCACCTCCGTCCGGTCGCTGGAGAGCGCAGCCAAAGCGAGCCAGGATGCCCTGATCGCGCCATTCTTCGACGATACCCAGATTTTTATCTATCCGGGCTATGAGTATCAGGTGATCGACGCGCTCATCACCAACTTCCATCTGCCTGAATCGACCCTGATTATGCTGGTCTCGGCCTTCGCCGGGTATCAGCACACCATGGCCGCGTACCGCGCAGCCGTGGCTGAGCAATATCGTTTCTTCAGTTATGGCGACGCGATGTTTATCAGCAAAAATCCGCAGGCGCCGCTGGAAAAAGTGGGCGACTGATTTATCAACCGATAGCCGGAATCGCGCTCTGCGTGACAGAAGGCTATCTGCATCGGACTGTTTCTCCGATGGAGGCTTTGTGAAATTTGAACTTGATACCACAGACGGGCGCGCACGCCGTGGCCGTCTGATTTTTGATCGCGGCGTGGTGGAAACCCCGGCGTTTATGCCCGTTGGCACCTATGGCACCGTCAAAGGCATGACGCCGGAAGAGGTACAGGATACCGGCGCGCAGATCATTCTGGGGAATACCTTCCATCTCTGGCTGCGTCCGGGTCAGGAGATCATGAAACTGCACGGCGATCTGCATGACTTTATGCAGTGGAAAGGGCCGATTCTGACCGACTCCGGTGGCTTCCAGGTCTTCAGCCTGGGCGACATCCGTAAAATCACCGAAGCGGGCGTGCATTTCCGTAACCCGATCAACGGCGATCCGATCTTCCTCGATCCGGAAAAATCGATGGAAATTCAGTATGACCTCGGTTCCGACATCGTGATGATTTTCGATGAGTGTACGCCTTATCCGGCGGACTGGGACTATGCCAAACGTTCAATGGAGATGTCGCTGCGCTGGGCACGACGCAGCCGTGACCGTTTTGACAGCCTCGGCAACAAAAATGCACTGTTTGGCATTATCCAGGGCTCGGTTTACGAAGATTTACGAGATGTCTCGGTTAAAGGTCTGGTAGAGATTGGCTTTGATGGGTACGCTGTGGGCGGCCTGGCGGTGGGTGAACCTAAGCAGGACATGCACCGTATTCTTGAGCACGTCTGTCCGCAGCTTCCGCAGGATAAACCCCGTTATCTGATGGGCGTTGGCAAACCTGAAGATCTGGTTGAGGGCGTCCGTCGCGGCGTCGATATGTTCGACTGCGTGATGCCAACCCGTAATGCGCGCAATGGTCATCTGTTTGTGACCGAGGGCGTGGTGAAGATCCGCAACGCCCGCTACAAAGATGACACTGCGCCACTGGATGCGGAGTGTGACTGTTACACCTGTCGCAATTATAGCCGGGCCTACTTGTATCATCTCGACCGTTGTAACGAAATACTGGGCGCGCGTCTGAATACTATCCACAATTTGCGCTACTACCAGCGTCTGATGGCTGGTTTACGCCAGGCTATCGAAGAGGGTAGATTAGAGCGCTTTGTAACTGAGTTTTACCAACGGACGGGTAAAGAAGTTCCGCCTTTAACGTCTGACAATTCATCAATGAGGGAAATTTAATGAGCTTATTCATTTCTGACGCCGTGGCCGCAGCAGGCGCACCGTCTCAGGGAAGTCCGTATTCTCTGGTGATCATGCTGGTGGTGTTTGGTCTGATTTTCTATTTCATGATCCTGCGTCCGCAGCAGAAACGTGCGAAAGAGCACAAGAAGCTGATGGATTCCATCTCAAAGGGCGATGAAGTGTTGACCAGCGGTGGCCTGGTCGGTCGCGTCACAAAAGTCTCTGACACGGGCTACGTCGCTATCGCGCTGAATGACACCAACGAAGTGGTCATTAAACGTGATTTCGTTGCCGCCGTGCTGCCTAAAGGCACCATTAAGGCGCTGTAATTCTTTCTTCCCTAAGGGAACTGCCGTGTTAAACCGTTATCCTTTGTGGAAGTATGTGATGCTGGTCGTCGTGATTATCGTCGGCCTGCTCTATGCGCTTCCCAACCTCTATGGTGAGGATCCGGCCGTTCAAATCACTGGTGCGCGCGGAAGCGCCGCCAGTGAGCAGACGCTGGATCAGATTCAGTCCGCATTAAAACAGGACAATATCCAGAGCAAATCTGTTGCGCTGGAAAATGGTGCGATTACCGCGCGCTTCGCCAATACGGATGTGCAGTTACGCGCCCGTGAAGCGATCATGAAAGCGCTGGGTGAAGACTACGTCGTGGCGCTGAACCTCGCGCCTGCCACGCCTCGCTGGCTGACCATGCTGTCAGCAGAACCGATGAAACTCGGTCTCGACCTGCGTGGCGGCGTGCATTTCCTGATGGAAGTGGACATGGACACCGCACTCAGCAAACTGCAGGAGCAGAATGCTGATACGCTGCGTAGCGACCTGCGCGCCAAAAATATCCCCTATACCAACGTCAATAAAATCGCGAACTACGGTGTGGAAATTCGTTTCCGTGACGCCGCCAGCCGCGATGCGGCGATTTCCTGGCTCTCTTCCCGTCATCAGGATCTGGTGATCAACAGCAGCGGCAGCGATGCGCTGCGTGCCACCATGAGCGATGCCCGTCTCAGCGAAGCGCGTGAATATGCGGTTCAGCAGAACATCACGATTCTGCGTAACCGTGTGAACCAGCTGGGCGTGGCGGAACCGCTGGTTCAGCGTCAGGGTTCCGATCGCATCGTGGTGGAACTGCCAGGGATTCAGGACACGGCGCGTGCCAAAGAGATTCTGGGTGCGACCGCAACCCTGGAATTCCGTCTGGTGAACACCACCGTGGATCCGAGCGCAGCCGCCAGTGGCCGTGTGCCGGGTGACTCCGAAGTCAAAAAGATGCGTGACGGCCAGCCGGTCGTGCTCTACAAGCGGGTGATTCTGACCGGTGACCACATCACCGACTCGACCTCCAGCATGGATGAGTACAACCAGCCTCAGGTGAACATTTCACTGGATGGCGCAGGCGGAAACATCATGTCGAACTTCACCAAGGACAACATCGGTAAACCGATGGCGACCCTGTTTGTGGAGTACAAAGACAGCGGTAAGAAAGATGCCAATGGCCGTTCCATTCTGGTGAAGCAGGAAGAGGTGATTAACGTCGCCAATATCCAGTCTCGCCTGGGGAACAGCTTCCGCATTACCGGTATCAACAATCCGAACGAAGCGCGTCAGCTGTCGCTGCTGCTGCGTGCCGGTGCGTTGATTGCGCCAATCCAGATCGTGGAAGAGCGCACTATCGGACCGACCATGGGTCAGCAAAACATTACTCAGGGTCTGGAAGCCTGCCTCTGGGGTCTGCTCGCGTCGATCCTGTTCATGGTGGTGTTCTACAAGAAGTTTGGTCTGATTGCGACCAGTGCGCTGCTGGTAAACCTGGTGCTGATTGTCGGCATCATGTCCCTGCTGCCGGGCGCGACCCTGACCATGCCGGGTATTGCCGGTATCGTGTTAACCCTGGCGGTGGCAGTTGATGCCAACGTACTGATTAACGAACGTATTAAAGAAGAGCTGCGCAACGGGCGCTCGGTTCAGCAGGCAATCCATGAGGGCTACAAAGGCGCCTTCTCCAGTATTGTCGATGCGAACGTGACCACCCTGATCAAAGTGATCATTCTTTACGCGGTCGGCACCGGTTCGATCAAAGGCTTTGCGATTACCACCGCTATCGGTATCGCGACCTCAATGTTCACCGCGATTATCGGTACCCGTGCCATTGTTAACCTGGTTTACGGTGGCAAACGCATCAACAAGCTGTCTATCTGAGGAGTGCGTTGTGGCACAGGAATATAACATTGAGCAGTTGAACCACGGGCGTAAAGTCGTCGACTTTATGCGCTGGGATACGCTGGCCTTCATCATTTCGGGACTGCTGATCGTCGCTGCGATTGCGATCGTGGGCGTGCGCGGTTTTAACTGGGGCCTCGATTTCACCGGCGGTACCGTGATTGAGATTGCGCTGGAAAAACCTGCCGACCTCGACACGCTGCGCAGCGATCTGGTGAAAGCGGGCTTTGACGAGCCGCTGGTGCAGAACTTTGGCAGCAGCCGTGACGTCATGGTGCGTATGGCACCGGTTACCGGTCCGGCAGGCACCGAAATAGGCAATAAAGTGGTGTCGGTGATTAACCAGACCACCCAGCAGAACGCGACCGTTAAGCGCATTGAGTTCGTAGGCCCGAGCGTGGGCAGCGACCTGGCGCAGGCGGGGGCGATGGCGCTGTTGTCTGCACTGATTGCGATTCTGATCTATATCGGTTTCCGCTTTGAGTGGCGTCTGGCACTGGGCACCGTGCTGGCACTGGCGCATGACGTTATCATCACCTGCGGTCTGCTGGCGCTGTTCCGTATTGAAATCGACCTGACGATTGTTGCCTCACTGATGTCAGTGATTGGCTACTCGCTTAACGACAAAATCGTGGTCTCTGACCGTATTCGTGAAAACTTCCGCAAGATCCGTCGCGGCAGCGCTTACGATATTACCAACGTGTCCCTGACCCAGACCTTAAGCCGTACGCTGATTACCTCGCTGACCACACTGGCGATGATCCTCATCCTCTTCATCTTTGGTGGTGCGCTGCTGAAAGGCTTCTCACTGACCATGCTGATTGGTGTGACGATCGGTACGATTTCATCCATTTATGTCTCTTCGGCGCTGGCGCTGAAGCTGGGCATGAAGCGTGAACATATGCTGGTGCAGAAGGTTGAGAAAGAGGGCGCAGATCAGCCTTCTATCCTGCCGTAATCGCAAGACAGAAATGAAAACGGGCAGCCCTGGGGCTGCCCGTTTTTTTTGCGCCGGCCGTCAGGGTAATGCCGGTGCAGCAGGTGGGGTCTGGGTCGGCACGTTGCCGGTCACGTTATGCACGCGGACGTAGCCAATCTGCTCCGGTGTCAGACCGCTGAGGCGCAGCGGGACGGTGACCGAATGCTGCGGCAGCAGGGAGGCAGGCACGGTGATGGTCTGACTCAGCGTGTCATTGCCGAGCGGTTTGCCGCTGGCGGGATCGAGCTCACCCCAGATTACCGTGGCGTTCAGCGCAGGCAACGGCTGTTCATCCATCGAACGCACCGTGAGGGTAGCCCGCGAGCCGCTCGCTTCAGCCGTGACGGGCGACAGCGTCAGTCGCAGCGTACCGAGCCGGGTCTGTAACGCCACGGGCGTATTGGCCTGTGGCAGCAGCCATGCTCCCTGCTGCGACTGGCTGTTCAGCTGCCCCTGAATCTCCAGCGCACTGGCTTGCGAGGTCAGGTGCTGCATCTGATGATTAAGCTGATTCACTTCCTGATGCAGCTCTCTGACCTGCGGTGTGCTGGCGGTGCTGCTGCATCCGCTCAGCGTTACCAGAGAGAGCGCCACCGGAACCCAAACCATCCTGTTCATAAGTTATCCTTGTCCGTTATTTCGGGATGCGTAACACCTGACCAGGGTAGATCTTATCAGGGTGTGACAGCATCGGTTTGTTCGCTTCGAAAATCTTATTGTACTCATTGGCGTTGCCGTAGACCTGTTTCGAGATAGCGCTCAGCGTATCGCCTTTTTTCACCGTGTAGAGTTCGGACTCCGCTGCGCTGTCGGTGACGGTAACCTTGTCTTCCACTTTGGTGATGCCCGCGACGTTGCCCGCTGCGATCAGAATCTTCTCTTTCAGCTCCTGAGAGAGGCCATCGCCGGTCACCGTGACGGTATCGCCATTCACTTTGACATCAACCTTGTCGCTGTCGGGTAATCCCAGTTTGTTGATGTGCTCCTGCAGCTTTTTATTCTGGTCATCACCGCCATGCACGGCATCCCACAATTTTTCACCCGCTTCTTTCACAAAGTTAAACAGACCCATACAACCTCCAGTGTGTTAGTGGAAAATTTCAATTGCAGCCCTTAAAGCGTAGTCCCTTTTGCTGCAGACGAAATTTAGCATCGTTTATCCTGAGAGGTGAATCCTCTGAAAGGCACGAAGAGATTTTGTTGATTCGCAGTTCGCGCTACACTGTCTGACCCATCACTCTCGCGTCAGGAAACGTCATGCATTGCCCATTCTGCTCCGCTGTGGACACCAAAGTGATTGATTCTCGTCTGGTTAGTGAAGGCTCTTCGGTGCGCCGCCGCCGCCAGTGTCTGATGTGCCATGAGCGCTTTACCACCTTTGAGGTGGCAGAACTGGTGATGCCTCGCGTGGTGAAAAGCAATGACGTGCGCGAACCCTTCAATGAAGACAAAATGGCCAGCGGGATGATGAAGGCGCTGGAAAAGCGTCCGGTCAGCGCCGACGCGGTGGAAAGCGCCGTGAACCATATCAAAACCCAGTTGCGTGCCACGGGTGAACGGGAGATCCCCAGTAAGCTGATTGGCAACCTGGTGATGGATGAGCTGAAAAAACTCGATAAGGTGGCCTACATCCGCTTCGCCTCGGTTTACCGCAGCTTTGAAGATATCCGGGATTTTGGCGAAGAGATCGCCCGTTTACAGGATTAAAGTATGGATGAACGCTATATGGCGCGCGCGCTGGAGCTGGCGCGACGCGGCCGTTTTACCACCATGCCCAACCCCAACGTCGGCTGCGTTATCGTACGCGATGGTGAGGTCGTGGGGGAGGGGTGGCACCAGCGCGCCGGAGAACCCCATGCGGAAGTCCACGCGCTGCGTATGGCAGGCGAAAAAGCGCGCGGTGCTACCGCCTATGTGACGCTGGAGCCGTGCAGTCATCATGGCCGTACGCCTCCCTGCTGTGATGCCCTGATCGCCGCCGGTGTGAAGCGGGTCGTGGCCGCGATGCAGGACCCGAATCCACAGGTCGCCGGTCGCGGGCTGCACCGCCTGCAGCAGGCGGGCATTGAGGTCAGCCACGGTCTGATGATGCCGGAAGCGGAGGCGCTGAATCGCGGCTTCCTCAAGCGGATGCGCACCGGGTTTCCCTGGATTCAGCTCAAACTGGGCGCGTCACTGGATGGCCGGACCGCCATGGCCAGCGGCGAAAGTCAGTGGATTACCTCTGCGGCTGCACGTCGTGATGTGCAGCGTCTGCGGGCGCAAAGTGCGGCTATCCTGAGCAGTAGCGCAACCGTGCTGGCGGACGATCCCTCCCTGACGGTGCGCTGGTCCGAACTCAGTGCGGACAGCCAGGCGTTGCTGGATGAGCAGCAGCTGCGTCAGCCGGTGCGGGTGATTATCGACAGCCAGAATCGCGTTACGTCCGGGCATCGCCTGATTTCGCAGCCGGGAGAAACCTGGCTGATGCGCCATCAGCCGGATCAGCAGAGCTGGCCCGCAGGCGTAACGCAAATTGCCGTTCCGCAGCGCGAGCATCAGCTGGATCTGGTGGCGATGATGATGCTGCTGGGTCAGCGCCAGATCAACAGCGTCTGGGTTGAAGCGGGCGCCACACTGGCGGGTGCGCTGCTGCAGGCGGGACTGGCCGATGAGCTGATCGTCTACGTGGCACCTAAGCTGTTAGGTGATGAAGGCCGCGGCCTGTGTCACCTGCCCGGACTCAGTCAGCTGGCTGACGCGCCTGCCTTTCGTTTCAGCGATGTCCGTCAGGTCGGAGACGATTTACGCCTGACCCTGACGCCGCAATAACACGGGCGGAAAAGCGAGAGCACGCCGCCGAAGAGTATGATAGAATCCGCCCCCCTGCGCGGGGCTAAATAAACCCCTGAAAGGATAAGTATGAAAGTTATCGAAGCTGCTGTTGCAACGCCTGAGGCCAGTGTTGCCATCGTTATCGCGCGTTTTAACAACTTCATTAATGACAGCCTGCTGGAGGGTGCAATTGATGCCCTGAAACGTATCGGCCAGGTCAAAGATGACAATATCACCGTAGTCTGGGTTCCCGGCGCCTACGAACTGCCTCTGGCAGCTCGCGCGCTGGCTAACGCCGGCAAATATGATGCGATTATCGCCCTCGGCACCGTGATTCGTGGTGGCACTGCCCACTTCGAATATGTGGCGGGTGAAGCCAGCTCCGGTATCGCCAGCGTCGCCATTAACAGCGATATTCCTGTCGCGTTTGGCGTGCTGACAACCGAAAGCATCGAGCAGGCCATTGAACGTGCCGGTACCAAAGCCGGTAACAAAGGTGCGGAAGCCGCACTGACCGCGCTCGAAATGATCAACGTATTGAAAGCCATTAAAGCCTGATTTTTGTAAGGGGAATTTTGTGAAACCTGCTGCTCGTCGTCGCGCCCGTGAGTGCGCTGTTCAGGCGCTTTACTCCTGGCAGTTGTCGAATAACGACATTGCCGATGTGGAATACCAGTTTCTGGCGGAACAGGACGTCAAAGACGTCGACATTACCTATTTCCGCGAACTGCTGTCCGGTGTGGCGACCAACAGTGCGTATCTGGATGGACTGATGAAGCCCTACCTGTCGCGTCAGCTTGAAGAGCTGGGCCAGGTAGAAAAAGCGATCCTGCGCATCTCACTGTATGAGCTGAGCAAACGTGATGATGTGCCCTATAAAGTGGCCATCAACGAAGGGATTGAGCTGGCGAAAGTCTTCGGCGCTGAAGACAGTCATAAATTTGTTAACGGCGTGCTGGATAAAGCCGGTCCACAGATTCGACCCCATCGCAAATAAACAAAAAGGCCGGCTTGCCGGCCTTTTTTCATAGAGGGTTAAGCGGAACGTAATTATGTCTTGTGGTGAATTTGAACTCATCGCACGCTACTTCAACCGCAGAACACGCAGCCGCCGTGATGTCGAACTCGGCATCGGTGACGATTGTGCGTTACTGAGCGTGCCGGAAAAACAGACGCTGGCGATCAGCACCGATACCCTGGTTGCCGGTGTGCACTTCTTACGGGATATCCATCCCGCCGATCTTGGCTACAAAGCCCTGGCTGTTAATCTCAGCGACCTCGCCGCTATGGGCGCCGATCCCGCGTGGCTGACGCTGGCCCTGACGCTGCCGCAGGTCGATGAGAGCTGGCTGTCGGCGTTCAGTGAGAGCCTGTTTGAGCTGCTGGAGTATTACGATATGCAGCTGGTGGGCGGTGACACCACGCGCGGCCCGCTGAGCCTGACGCTGGCGATTCACGGTCTGGTGCCGCAGGGCCGGGCACTGAAACGCTCCGGCGCGAAGCCGGGTGACTGGATCTACGTGACCGGCACGCTGGGTGACAGCGCGGCGGGCCTGGCGCTGCTGCAGCATCACTGCCGCATCAGCGATCCGGCGGTGCATGAGGCGCTGATCAAACGCCATCTGCGCCCCATGCCGCGCATTCTGCAGGGACAGGCCCTGCGTGCGCTGGCCTCCTCTGCGGTAGACCTCTCTGACGGCCTGATTTCCGATCTCGGTCACGTGCTGAAAGCCAGCGGCTGTGGCGCACGGCTTAATCTTGATGCTCTGCCGCTTTCTGGCGCGCTGCGTGACCATTTCGACCCCGAGCAGGTTCTGCGCTGGGCGCTGAGTGGGGGAGAGGATTATGAGCTCTGCTTCACCGTGCCGGAGGTGAATCGCGGCGCGCTGGATGTGGCGCTGGGTCATCTGGGCGTGCCCTACACCTGCATCGGTCAGATAGCACCGGAGTCGGAAGGCTTAACGCTGCTGGATAATGGCAAGCCCGCCACCTTCCGCCATAAAGGATTTGATCACTTTGATACGAAATAACGATGTGGCCAAAGGCCGCCTGCGGATGAGCAATCCCTGGCATCTGCTGGCGACCGGTTTTGGCAGCGGGTTAAGCCCGGTGGTGCCTGGCACCATGGGATCGCTGGCGGCGATCCCGTTCTGGTGGCTGATGACGTTTCTGCCGCAGGACCTCTATTCGCTGGTCGTGCTGGTCGGCATCTGCGTCGGCGTTTACCTCTGTCATCGCACCGCCAAAGATATGGGCGTTCACGATCATGGCAGTATTGTCTGGGATGAGTTTATCGGCATGTGGATTACGCTGATGGCGATTCCGGTCAACAGCTGGCAGTGGGTGCTCGGGGGATTTGTACTGTTCCGTATTCTGGATATGTGGAAACCCTGGCCGATTCGCTGGTTTGACCGCAACGTGCACGGTGGCATGGGCATTATGGTCGATGACATCATTGCCGGGGTCATTTCGGCTGCCATGCTGTATGGCATCGGAGTCTGGCTGGCGGGCTGATCCGCTCACCCGCGATAAGATGACGCCCTTGCCGGGCGTCATCTGATGGGGTTATTCGAATCCCACCGCCTGATGCGGCTGATAGACCTCTTCCAGCAGGGTAATCTCGTCGTCACTCAGTGTGACATCCACCGCCTTCACCAGATCCGCAAACTGCTCAGCACGCGACGCGCCGATGATTGGCGCCGTGACGGCAGGTTTGCTCAGCAGCCAGGCCAGGGCGACCTGTGCCCGCGTCACGCCTTTACTCTCTGCCACCTGCGCCAGACGCTGCGCAATGGCGGCATCATTCTCTTCGGTGGTGGCATAGAGCTTCGCCATGACCTGATCAGAGGTGGAGCGAGCGGTGTTTTCACCCCATGGGCGGGTCAGCTTACCGCGCGCCAGCGGGCTCCAGGGCAGCACGGCGATCTGCTCTTTCTGACAGAGCGGATGCATTTCACGCTCCTCTTCACGCTGAATCAGATTGTACTGATCCTGCATGCTGACAAAGCGATGCCAGCCCTGTTGCGACTGCATCTGCAACGCCTGTGCAAACTGGCTGGCGTGCATGGATGAAGCCCCGATGTAGCGCGCTTTGCCCGACTGTACGACATCATGCAGCGCTTCCAGCGTCTCTTCCAGCGGCGTCTCGTAATCCCAGCGGTGAATCTGCAGCAGATCGACATACTCCATGCCGAGGCGCTGCAGGCTGTCATCAATGGATTGCAGGATATTTTTGCGCGACAGACCCTGTGAGAGGTTGCTCAGGGGGAAATAGACTTTGGTGGCGACCACAATCTCTTCACGGCGCGCAAAATCTTTCAGCGCCCGTCCCAGAATCTCTTCACTGCTGCCGTCCGAATAGCTGTTGGCCGTGTCGAAGAAGTTGATCCCTGCGTTCAGCGCCTGCTGGATCAGCGGACGGCTGCTCGCTTCAGGCAGCGTCCAGGCGTGGTTGCCGCGCGTCGGCTCGCCATAGGTCATGCAGCCCAGACAGAGGCGCGAAACCTGAAGGTCGGTGGTTCCCAGTTGAATCAGTTTCATGGTGGAGGCTCCTGCGAAAGTGCAAAGGTTTCAGCATAGCAGGGCGTTGCGCTCCCCGGAGGGAGCGCAGAGAGGAGAGGTTACTGCGCCAGCCAGCGGGTGATCTGCTGCTGGATACCTTCGGCGTCCAGCAGGTAGTCATGGCGCACTTCTTCCTGTGTGCCCTGCGGGATAAATTCATCGGGCAGACCGATATTGAGAACCGGCACAGCCAGGCGTTTCGCCATGACGAACTCATTGACGCCGCTGCCTGCACCGCCCTTGATTGCGCCTTCTTCCAGCGTAATCAGTGACGTGTGGGTGGCGGCCAGTTCAGCAATCAGCGCCTCATCCAGCGGCTTCACAAAGCGCATATCGACCAGGGTCGCATTCAGCGCTTCCGCCGCAGCGGCCGCTTCCGGCAGCAGCGTACCGAAGTTCAGAATCGCCAGTTCTTCACCCTGACGTTTCACCACGGCTTTGCCCAGCGGCAGGCTCTGTAGCGGTGCCAGTGGGGTGCCAACGCCGGTGCCGCGCGGATAACGCACGGCGCTCGGCCCGTCCTGATAGTGATAGCCGGTGTAGAGCATCTGACGGCACTCATTTTCGTCGCTGGGCGTCATGATCACCATCTCCGGCACACAGCGCAGATAGGCGAGATCAAATGCGCCCTGGTGAGTCTGACCGTCCGCGCCGACTATACCACCGCGATCGATAGCAAACAGGACCGGCAGTTTCTGGATAGCGACGTCATGGATCAGCTGATCGTAGGCGCGCTGCAGGAAGGTGGAATAGATGGCCACGATCGGCTTATAACCGCCAATCGCCATACCGGCGGCGAAGGTCACCGCGTGCTGCTCGGCGATCGCCACATCAAAATATTGCTGCGGGAACTCACGGGAGAAGGTCACCATGCCGGAGCCTTCACGCATCGCCGGGGTAATCGCCATCAGCTTCGGATCGTCGGCGGCCATTTCGCACAGCCAGTTGCCGAAGATTTTAGAGTAGCTCGGCAGACCTTCGGCACTTTTCGGCAGTTCGCCAATGGCCGGATCGAATTTAGGGACGGCGTGCCAGGCAATCGGATCTTCCTCTGCCGGGGCGTAGCCTTTCCCTTTCTTCGTCATGATATGCAGGAACTGCGGCCCTTTCAGGTTGCGCATGTTACTCAGCGTATTGACCAGCGTCAGGACATCGTGGCCATCAACCGGACCGATGTAGTTGAAGCCTAACTCTTCAAACAGCGTTCCCGGCACCACCATGCCTTTGAGGTGCTCTTCCGTACGCTTAACCAGCTCTTTAATCGGGGGCAGGTTAGTCAGTACGCGCTTACTGCCTTCACGCAGTCGCGCGTAGGTTTTACCTGACAGGATCTGCGCCAGACGGTTATTCAGCGCGCCGACGTTTTCGGAAATCGACATCTCATTGTCATTGAGGATCACCAGCATGTCCGGTTTGATATCACCGGCATGGTTCATCGCTTCAAACGCCATGCCTGCGGTGATAGCCCCATCGCCGATAATACAGGCGGTGCGACGACCCTGACCTTCGCGTTCTGCCGCCGCGGCCATGCCCAGACCGGCACTGATGGAGGTCGACGAGTGACCGACGCTCAGCACGTCATATTCACTTTCGCCGCGCCACGGGAACGGATGCACGCCGTTTTTCTGACGGATGGTGCCGATGCGATCGCGGCGACCGGTCAGAATTTTATGCGGATAAGCCTGATGACCCACATCCCACACCAGATGGTCAAAAGGAGTGTTGTAGACATAATGCAGCGCGACAGTCAGTTCGACAACGCCCAGACCCGATGCAAAATGGCCGCTGGAGCGGCTCACGCTGTCTAACAGATACTGACGCAGTTCATCACACAGTGCAGGCAGCTTCTCTTTCGGCAGGGCACGCAGCTCCTGAACCGTGTTTGCCAGCGCCAGTGTCGGGTATTTAGCAATATCAAAACTCATCAGAGACTCATTATGGAAGTTATTTGTCGCGTTCAATTATGAAGCTCGCCAGCGCCTGCAGTGCTGTGGTGTTATAGGAGTGCGCAGCGAGCAATTCCAGAGCATCAAGGGCTTCCTGATACAAATCCCGCGCTTTGGCACGGGCATTTTCTAAGCCTAACAGTGAAGGATAGGTGCTTTTGCCCAGTTGCTGATCGGCACCCTGACGTTTTCCGATAACGGCGGTGTCACCCACCACGTCCAGGATGTCGTCCTGCACCTGAAACGCGAGACCGATAGCCTCAGCATAGCGGTCGAGCAGCGGCAGGGCTTCACGGCCCGCATCGCCTGCGGTAAAAGCACCTAAGCGGACGGCTGAGCGGATCAGCGCGCCCGTTTTGTGGCGATGGATCTGCTCCAGCTGATCGAGATCCACCGATTTACCCTCTGCCGCCAGATCAAGCGCCTGACCGCCGCACATGCCGGCCACGCCGCTGGCGTTTGCCAGTTCAGAGATCATCCGCAGCCGGTACTCCGCGCTGACACCCGGCATGGCTGCGTCAGTCAGAATTGAGAAGGCCAGCGTCTGCAGGGCATCGCCTGCCAGTATCGCCGTATCTTCGCCATATTTAATGTGACAGGTCGGCTGCCCGCGACGCAGTGCATCGTCATCCATCGCAGGGAGATCGTCATGAATCAGAGAGTACGCATGAATGCATTCAACCGCGGCGGCGGGCGCATCCAGACTCGCCGGGTCGGCGCGGAGCATCTCACCGGTCGCGTAGACCAGAAAAGGGCGCAGGCGTTTACCGCCCAATAATGCCCCATAATGCATGGCATTAACCAGAGGAGAACTCTGAAAAGGAAGTGGCGCTATAAAACGCGTCAGCGCGGCGTTGACCTGCTGCTGATACGCGTCG
Organism: Pantoea sp. EKM103V; assembly: GCF_011800365.1. Classification (NCBI taxonomy): domain Bacteria; kingdom Pseudomonadati; phylum Pseudomonadota; class Gammaproteobacteria; order Enterobacterales; family Erwiniaceae; genus Pantoea; species Pantoea sp. EKM103V. The sequence goes on from NZ_JAALFQ010000001.1 coordinate 125,489, forward strand.
AGTAATCGGACAAAATCCATTAGTCATTTTCCGGCGTGAAAGCAGTGAGGTCGGCGTTTTTATCGTCGTTCAGCAGAATACGGACACGCTGTTCAGCCTGCTGCAGCGTCTGCTGGCCTGTCCGCGCCAGCTGCACGCCGCGCTCAAACTCGTTCAGGGCTTCTTCCAGCGGCAGTTCACCACTTTCCAGACGGCTGACAATCTGCTCCAGCTGCTGCAATGACGTTTCGAAGCTGGCTGGCTGTTCGGCTTTTTTCGGCATATTTCGTGTCGACTCACGGTTGGGACATTATCTCGCAATCGGTCATGGTAGCTGAGACCCTATGATTAGCAAAATAATCAATGCGGCAGCTGATGAAGAAGCAGTCACCTGACAAAGGTGATATACTCCCGCGCCTCGGATGCGGTTGCGCCTTGCAGCCCGCAATTTTGTGATTTTACCAGCTAAGTGCTGCCTCTTTTAGCACTTATTTGCCCAACGAAGCTGTGTCGCCATGAAGTTTATCATCAAGTTATTTCCTGAAATCACCATCAAGAGTCAGTCGGTGCGTTTGCGCTTTATCAAGATTCTTGCCAGCAATATCCGTAACGTCCTGAAAACCGTCAGCGACGACATCGCCGTTGTGCGTTACTGGGATCACATTGAAGTGCGCTCAAAAAACGACGCGCTGCGGGACATTATTCCCGATGAACTGACGCGCATTCCGGGGATTCATCACGTTTTAGCGGTTGAAGATCGCGAGTACACCGATATTCATCACATCTTCGAACAGACCTTAGCGCAGTATCGCGACAGCCTCGAAGGAAAGAGCTTCTGCGTTCGGGTTAAACGTCGTGGTAAGCATAGCTTCAGTTCGCAGGATGTGGAGCGCTATGTGGGCGGCGGGCTGAACCAGCACATCGAAAGCGCCCGTGTGCAGCTTAAAAACCCGGAGGTAACGGTTAATCTCGAAGTGGACGAGAATCAGCTGACGCTGGTGACCGCACGCTATGAGGGGCTGGGCGGTTTCCCAATCGGCACACAGGAAGATGTGCTGTCGCTGATTTCCGGTGGCTTTGACTCCGGCGTCTCCAGCTACATGCTGCTGCGCCGCGGCAGCCGCGTACACTACTGCTTCTTTAATCTTGGCGGCGCCGCCCATGAGATTGGCGTCCGTCAGGTCGCGCACTATCTCTGGAACCGCTTTGGCCGTTCGCACCGGGTGCGTTTTGTGGCGATCAATTTTGAGCCGGTCGTCGGTGAGATCCTGGAAAAAGTGGATGACGGTCAGATGGGCGTGGTGCTGAAGCGCATGATGGTGCGTGCCGCTTCCCGCGTGGCTGAGCGTTACGGCGTACAGGCGCTGGTCACCGGTGAAGCGGTCGGGCAGGTATCGAGCCAGACGCTGACCAACCTGCGTCTGATTGATAACGCCTCCGATACGCTGATTCTGCGTCCGCTGATCTCTCACGACAAAGAGCACATCATCAAAGTCGCCCGGGAGATCGGCACCGAAGATTTTGCCAGTACCATGCCGGAATATTGTGGGGTGATTTCCAAAAGCCCGACAGTGAAGGCGGTGAAAGCGAAGATCGAGGCAGAAGAGCAGAATTTCGACTTCACGATTCTGGATCGCGTGGTGGAAGAGGCGACCAATGTCGATATCCGCACCATCGCTGAGCAGACAGAAGAGGAGGTGGTGGAAGTTGAAACCGTCGCGCTGCTGAGTGAAAACGACGTGGTGCTGGATATCCGCGCCATCGACGAGCAGGAAGAGAATCCGCTTGAGCTGAAGGCCACGGAGGTGAAATCACTGCCGTTCTACAAACTCAGCACGCAGTTTGGCGATCTCGATCAGAACCGCACCTGGCTGCTTTACTGCGATCGCGGCGTGATGAGCCGTCTGCAGGCCCTCTATCTGCATGAGCAGGGCTTTAAGAACGTGAAAGTCTACCGCCCGTAGTGCTGGCTTACGGTCAGTCAGACCCTGTCGGGGTCTGACTGATGAACCTGATCACGCCTGATAGTCATAAATGCCGGGTGCCAGCACCAGCTGGGCGGCAACGTCGCGCGCCATTTCTTTTCCCACCAGCAGATCGATCAGCTTCAGCGCAAAATCCATGGCCGTGCCGGGTGCCTGGCTGGTGAGCAGTTTTACCCGCGGGTCCCAGACGACGCGGCGCTCCATCCATTTTTCCGCCGGAATGGTCTCTTTTAAGCCGGGAAAGCCGGTCATGTTTCCGACAGGGAACAGATCGTGGGGAACCAGCACCGTACCTGCCGCCGCGCAAATCGCCGCAACGATTTTATCACTGAGATGAAACTGACGCACCGTTTCGACCAGCAGCGGGCTGTCACGGAAGGTCTCCGCGCCTTTCAGGCCACCGGGCAGGACGATGGCGGCGAAATCGTTGTCGGCGACCTCGACCAGCGGGGCGTCAGCCAGCAGGCGGACACCGCGTGAGCAGACGATCTCCCGGCTGCCATCGCTTTCGACGCTGGCGGTGACGACGTTCAGCCCGGCACGAACCAGCAGGTCGATGGTGGTGACGGCTTCGATCTCTTCACTGCCATGTGCCAGGCAAACCAGCACCGATGCGTTCGCGGTCATAATGGGACTCCTTGCGTTTTACAATGTCATACAGACGGGTGTTCTCCGACAGCACCAGGCCGTGCGTCCGGGCGCGGCGCAGTAAAAAGCCGCTGATGTAGTCGATTTCGGTGAGCCGCTGCGCACGGATATCCTGCAGCATGGAAGAGGTGTTCGCCGCCGTGCTTTCAATCACGTCGAAGATAATATCCTGCAGGCTTTCGCTGGCTACGTTCTGACCTTCACGCTCCATGACCCAGCTGATCTCTTCGCATAACTGCGCAATCTGTTCCGGATACGCACGCAGCGCGCCGTTCTGGCACTCATATTCCACGCTGAGCGGGTTGATCACGCAGTTCACCGCTAGCTTGCGCCAGCAGGCCGCACGGATGTTGTCATGCCAGGCGACATCGGGCAGAGCATGGTGCAGGATGTCGGCCAGATCGCTGTAAGCAGCGCTTTTGCGGTTACCGGGGCCGATGTGGGTGATGCCGCTGGCGATATGTCTGATGACGGTGCCATCACGCATCGCGGCGTGCGTCGTGACGCCGCGCAGTAGCGGCTGAGTTAACCCTTTAAGCTCCTCCAGCGTGCCCATGCCGTTATGCAGCAGCAGCACCGGGCAGTTTTCCGGCAGAACGCTTTCCAGATTTTTCACGGCGGGCGATACCTGTGGCGCTTTTAGCGTAACCAGCAGCAGCTGGCTTTCCGCCAGAAACAGCGGATCGTTAGCGATGAAGGTGCGGTTGGCTATGTTGCCTTCCGGGTCGACGACATTGGCCGAGCAATAGGGCTGCGGCACCCGCAACCATCCCTGCACCTCGTGTCCCTGACGGGCGAGCGCTGTCAGCCAGACCTGACCCAGAGCACCGCACCCTAACACGGTAATTTTCATACTGCCTCCCGCTGGCGGGCTATCCATTTATTATTTACTGTCACACCATGAGTATAGCGTCGTGCACAGCCTGATTTTATTTAGCACCGTAAGACGCGTATTATGCATGTCACTTTAGCGTCAGGAGAAGAAGAGATGCCATCTTTCGATATCGTTTCAGAAGTCGATCTGCAGGAAATTCGCAATGCGGTGGAGAATGCCAACCGTGAGGTGTCTACCCGCTTCGATTTCCGCAACGTGAGCGCCGAGTTTGAGCTCAACGAAAAGAATGAAACCATTAAAATCACCAGCGAGTCTGATTTCCAGGTTAAACAGCTGGTCGATATTTTGCGTGAGAAGTTACTGAAGCGCGGGATTGAAGGCGGTGCCTTAGAGGTGCCGGAAGAGATTGAGCACAGCGGTAAAAGCTGGGCGGTCGATGCCAAACTGAAGAAGGGCATTGAGAGCGACGTAGCGAAGAAGCTGGTGAAGCTGATCAAAGACAGTAAGCTGAAAGTACAGACCCAGATTCAGGGTGAAGCGTTACGAGTGACCGGCAAAGCGCGCGATGATCTGCAGAGCGCAATGGCGATTGTGCGCGGCAGCAATCTTGGACAGCCGTTCCAGTTTAAAAACTTCCGCGATTAAGCGGGACAGGCTGTTTTTTGGGCCTGAAGGCAGTTATGAAAAACCCGGCTCAGGCCGGGTTTTTTGTTATCGAACCGGATGTCGTCTGGATGATTACGTTCTGGTTCCCTAAGCCTTTGAATTTATGAGTCGTCTGTAAGAGGGGTGCGGCTTTTGCGACTTTCCGATCTGACCCTGTTCCCTGAGCCAGCCCGATCTCAACACTACCACGGCAAACCGGCCTTTTATCAGCAACTCCCCAGCAGCGCTTCCAGCTCTGGCCGACTGGTGACCTTGCTGTCAATTTTGATATACGCGCTTTTCTCTTCCGGCACGATAAACACGGAGTTCACCCCTTTCTGCGCTTTCAGGCGCTGCTCCAGATTCGGCAAAGCCAGTGCCGCGTCACTCAGCACAATGCGCAGGCTGCTCACATAAGGGGGTTCCTGCATCGTCATACTGACAAACAGCCAGGCCGCAGCCACCATTGCGCCGACCATAAACACGGTCTGTGCATCGAAATGACCAAACACCCAGCCGCCCATGCTGCCGCCAACGGCCACGCCAAGGAACTGGCTGGTAGAGTAAATGCCCATCGCCGTTCCTTTGTAACCGGCAGGCGACTCTTTACTGATCAGCGAAGGGAGAATGGCTTCCATCAGATTGAAAGCGAAGAAGAAGAGCTGAACCCCAACGACCAGCGTCCAGAAATGGCCTTCCGCACCCCACAGCACGATCTCAGCAATAACGATCATCCCGACGCAGCCCACAAAGACGCGCTTCATGCGACGCTTCACTTCGGCATAAATGATGAACGGCACCACGCCCGCAAAGGCGATCAGCATGGTCGAGAGATAGACTTTCCAGTGTTCCGGAGCCGGGAAACCCGCCTGCTCAAACTGCCCCGGTAAGGCAACAAAGCTCGACATCAGCAGGATATGCAGACAGAAAATACCGATATTCAGCTTCACCAGGCGCGGATTCGCCAGCACCTTGCGAAAGCTGCCTTTGACCATGCCTGATTCACGATTCAGCACATGATGCGGAGTGGATGGCACCACCAGCAGCGTGATGACGATACCCAGCGAGGCCAGGATCGCAATCATCCAGAACAGTGCCTGCAGCCCTAACGCGTGCGTAACGACCGGACCGACGACCATCGCAATCGCGAAGGTGACACCAAAACTGATGCCGATAAAGGCCATCGCTTTGGTGCGGTTCTGCTCTCGCGTCAAATCGGAGAGCAGCGCCATCACGGCCGCGGCAATTGCGCCGGAGCCCTGCAGCGCACGGCCCAGAATAATGCCCCAGATAGAGTCCGTGCAGGCAGCAATAACGCTACCCAGAACAAACAGAAGCAGTCCGCCCACGATCAACGGCTTTCGCCCGATGCGATCGGAAAGCAGACCAAAAGGAATCTGAAAAATCGCCTGGGTCAGGCCATAGATACCAATCGCCAGGCCGATCAGCGTTTCACTCGCGCCCTGTAATGCCATGCCATAAGTGGTCAGTACCGGCAGGACCATAAACATTCCCAGCATGCGCAGGGAAAAGACCGTACCGAGGCCCCATGTGGCACGCAGCTCCACCGGAGTCATTTTATTATCGTTCATTCCAACCTCTGTTAATGTGCTGCATTTATTCTAGGGGGCGGGGCAGGGCGGGTAAAACAATAGTTTTTAAGCAGTCGTAACAAAAAGAAAGGGCGCGAAAATCGCGCCCTTTTCATGCTCTTACGGTGTCCGTTACCAGACGTAAGTCAGCAGGTCCTTCGAGGCCGGAGCCATCGAATCTACCGACATCATCACGCTCAGCGCGGTGATCGTCACGATAGAGAAGACAAACAGTTTACGTGCCCAGACACGATCGTCAGCGGTTTTATAACCGGATAACGCCATGCCCAGCCACCAGACGCTGACCGCAGCGGCCACCACCAGATATTTGTAGCCGGCATAGCCACCCAGCGTCAGCATCAGCGTGGCAATCATAAACGCCAGGATATAGAGCGTAATATGATTTTTTGCTACGGAGATCCCTTTCACCACCGGCAGTACCGGGATATTCGCCGCCTGGTAATCTTTAAAGCGGAAGATGGCAATCGCGTACGAGTGCGGCATCTGCCACAGGCTGAAGATCGCCAGCAGGATTAAGGCACCGGCATCAAACTCATTGGATACCGCACAGTAGCCGATAACCGGCGGTGCAGCACCCGACAGACTGCCAATCAGCGTACCGTAAACGGAGTGACGCTTCATGTAGAGACTGTAGATGCCCACGTAAACCACGAAGCCCATCACCGCCAGCCACATGGCCAGCGGATTTGCACCGAAGTAGAGCAACGCAAAGCCAGCAATACCCAGCACAGTGGCATAAACCAGGCTTACTTTCGCGGAGATAAGGCCTTTTACCAGCACCCGATTCCTGGTTCTCTCCATCTTGATGTCGATGTCGCGGTCGATCACGTTGTTGAAAACACAACCCGATGCAACCACCAGTGACACGCCCACCAGGGTGATGAGAAACAGGGCGTAATCCGTGTTGCCTTTAGAGGCCAGCAGGAATCCGCCGATCACAGAAATTAAATTCCCGAAAATAATTCCTGGTTTTGTAACTTGCAGGTATTGCTTAAACATTACGCGTGACTCTTTAGTGAGGCATCATGTTGTAGTTGAGGTTCCACATGATCCACAGTGAGCCTACTACGACAATCAGGATGATGATGGCCGAGAAAACAATGGCTACCATGTTCCAGCCACCCTCAGATTTGCTGTCTAAGTGCAGGAAGTAAACCAGGTGAACCAGCACCTGGATGACCGCACAGACCAGAACAACACCGAGGATAGTACCGTGAGATGCACTGCCATCCATGACCATCCAGAACGGGATCGCCGTCAGGATGATAGAGAGGATGAAGCCGATCATGTAGGACTTCACGCTACCGTGTGAAGCGCCATGTTCGTTAACAGAATGACTCATTACATGGCTCCCATCAGGTAAACAACGGTGAAGACGCAAATCCAGACCACGTCCAGGAAGTGCCAGAACAGGCTCAGACACATGATACGGGTGCGGTTAGTCGCGTTCAGGCCACGTTTAGAAATCTGGAACATCAGCACCAGCATCCAGATCAGACCCGAGGTCACGTGCAGACCGTGGGTACCGACCAGCGTAAAGAAGCCAGACAGGAAGCCACTGCGATCCGGACCAAAGCCTTCCGCAATCAGGTGATGGAATTCATAGATTTCCATGCCGATGAAGCCCAGACCAAACAGGAAGGTCAGCGCCAGCCAGCCGATAACGGCACCTTTTTGCTCCTTGTTCATGGAGATAACAGCCATGCCGTACGTGATGGAGCTCAGCAGCAGCAGGGCGGTTTCTACCAGAACAAACGGCAGCTCAAAGATATCTTTACCTGCCGGGCCACCGGCAGTGTTGTTAACCATGACGGCATAGGTCGCAAACAGGGTTGCGAAGATAATGCAGTCACTCATCAGGTAGATCCAGAAGCCAAAGACTTTATTGGCTCCTGCATCGTGATGCCCATGCTCCGCATGGGCGTCGTGGTGATGTTTAATCAGAGTTTCAGTTGACATTATTTCAGACCTGCTTTGCTGATTTCGTCAAAGTGCTGGTTTTCAATCTTCTGAACTTCAGCAACCGGAACGTAGTAATCCACGTCTTCGTCGAAGCTCTTCACGATCCAGGTAACGATCATGCCGAGGAATGAAAGACCTGCCAGCCACCAGATATGCCAGATCAGCGCGAAGCCCATTACCGTCGCGAACGCACAGATAACCAGTGCAGCACCGCTGTTTTTCGGCATATGAATCTCTTCATACGACTCCGGCTGCTTGTACGCTTCGCCTTTCTCTTTCATTTCCCAGAAAGCGTCACGCTCATGCACATGCGGGATGACAGCAAAGTTATAGAACGGTGGTGGTGAAGAGGTTGCCCACTCCAGCGTACGACCGCCCCACGGGTCACCGGTCAGATCACGGTTCTGGTCGCGGTCACGGACCGAAACGTAGAACATGGTCAGCTGACACAGGATACCCATTGCAATCAGACCTGCACCGACCGCAGCGACCACCAGCAGAGGGTGGAACTGTGGATCGATATCCTGGCTCAGACGACGGGTCATACCCATGAAGCCCAGCGCGTACAGCGGCATAAAGGCAACGAAGAAGCCAATGATCCAGAACCAGAAGGCGCGTTTGCCCCAGGTTTCGTTCAGGGTAAAGCCAAAGGCTTTCGGGAACCAGTAGGTCACGCCCGCCATACAACCGAAGACAACACCACCGATGATAACGTTATGGAAGTGTGCAATCAGGAACAGGCTGTTGTGCAGAATGAAGTCAGCACCCGGAACGGCCAGCAGTACGCCGGTCATACCCCCCACAGAGAAGGTTACCAGGAAGCCAACGGTCCACAGCATCGCAGAGTGCATCTGGATGCGACCCTGGTACATAGTGAACAGCCAGTTAAAGATTTTAACCCCGGTCGGAATCGCGATGATCATCGTCATGATACCGAAGAAGGCGTTAACGTTCGCACCCGCACCCATGGTGAAGAAGTGGTGGAGCCAGACGATGAACGACAGTACGGTGATCGCGATGGTCGCCCACACCAGTGAGGTGTAGCCAAACAGACGTTTTTTGGAGAAGGTCGCGGTAATTTCTGCGAACACACCAAAGACCGGCAGAACCAGAATATACACTTCCGGATGACCCCAGACCCAGATCAGGTTGACGTACATCATCATGTTCCCGCCCATTTCATTGGTGAAGAAATGGAAGCCGAGATAACGATCAAGGGTCAACAGCGCCAGGGTCACGGTCAGAACCGGGAACGCAGCGATGATCAGGACGTTGGTGCACAGCGCAGTCCAGGTAAAGACAGGCATTTTGAACAGGCTCATGCCCGGTGCACGCATCTTCAGGATGGTCACGAAGAAGTTAATACCGGTTAAGGTCGTACCGATACCGGAGAGCTGAAGACTCCAGATCCAGTAGTCGACCCCGACACCGGGACTGTACTCCGCGCCGGACAGTGGCGGATAAGCCAGCCAGCCGGTCTGCGCGAACTCGCCCACACCCAGCGACAGGTTAACCAGGATCACACCGACCGCGGTAAACCAGAAGCTCAGGTTGTTCAGGAACGGGAACGCAACGTCACGTGCACCAATCTGCAGCGGAACGGCGATGTTCATCAGGCCAACCACGAAAGGCATCGCCACGAAGAAGATCATAATGACGCCGTGCGCCGTAAAGATCTGGTCGTAGTGATGCGGTGGCAGAATGCCCGCTTCACCGGCCGACGCCATTACCTGTTGGGTACGCATCATGATGGCATCAGCAAAACCACGCAGCAGCATGACGAATGCCATGATGACGTACATGATACCCAGTTTTTTATGGTCGACAGACGTTAGCCATTCAGACCACAGATATTGCCATTTACCAAAATAGGTGATGGCGGCAACCAGTGCCAGACCACCTAAAATGATACCGGCGACCGTGACCATGATAATCGGCTCATGGTACGGCACTGCATCCAGTGTTAATTTTCCGAACATCGTATTATTCCTCGGCTCCCGCGGAAGCGGCGTGACTCATGTCCATACCTTCATGTTCAGGCATGTCCATCTTCCCGTGGCTGGTCATGAACTTAGCGATAACTTGCTTGAACAGTTCAGGATTCGCTGAAGAGAAATATTCCACCGGGTGGTTTTCGCTTGGTACAGCAACTTTCTCGAAATCTTCCATGGTGGTCAGCGTGTTAGGTGCTGCTTTAACTTTTGCTACCCACTGCTGGAATTCCGCATCGTCTTTGGTTGCAATGGCTTTGAACTTCATGCCAGAGAAACCGCGACCACTGAAGTTCGCAGAGATACCGTCGAAAGTCCCTGGCTCATTCGCAATCAGATGCAGCTTGGTCTGCATACCGGCCATCGCATAAATCTGGCTGCCGAGCGTTGGAATGAAGAAAGAGTTCATGACGGAGTTAGACGTGATTTTGAAGTTCACTGGCGTGTTTGCCGGGAAGGCAATCTGGTTCACGGTTGCAATACCCTGTTCCGGGTAAATGAACAGCCATTTCCAGTCCAGTGCAACCACATCGATCTCAACCGGTTTTACATCAGATTGCAGCGGTTTGCTGGGCTCCAGTGCATGGGTCGATTTCCAGGTCAGCACGCTGAGGAAGAGAATGATCAGGATCGGAATGGTCCAGACCACGGCTTCCACTTTGTTAGAGTGTGACCAGTTAGGGCTGTACTTCGCATTCGTGTTGGATGCCCGATATTTCCAGGCAAACACCACGGCCATCAGGACTGCGGGGATAACGACGATCAACATCAGGCCAAAGGCAGTCAGTATCAGCGAACGTTGCTCCAGTGCAATCTGTCCTTTGGGATTTAACAATGCACTATCGCAGCCACTCATTAATAAAGTGCCTGCAATTAATGACAAAATCCCCAAACTTTTATTGTATTTACTGAGTCTCATTTAACGACCTCAATGACAAAGGGCTCTATTGTCGTTTAAGTGTGCGCGCATTTTACGGGAAGGTTTATGCAGTGTAAACCAGCTTAAGGATGTGTCAGATGCGTGTTGACACCTTTTGCTAAGGGTGTCACAGATGTTGCGTCAGGTGACAAATAGTTAACGCAGACAAGCAGTTGGCACCAATATAACAAAAACCAATGGAAGTAACCGCAAAAAAATCAGGGAAAGGAATAACCCTTACTTTTAACGCCCAAATATTTAACAAGTCTGCATCATTTATGTGATGAAATTTAACTAAAGTAATTGCTCACCGGTTTTTAGTATTTCCGCTCCCCCTCCTCAGGCCATATTCTTATTTTCAAAAAATAACAGGCGATGATAAATGACGGCGGCCTGGTCCGTTGACAAAAAAATAAGCCGCAGCCGTTAACCCATCGATTTCACTTAAGCATCTGACGCGGGCAGGGCAGGCGCTCGTTTCAGTGCCCGGTAGTCGAGCAGCAGACCCGACAATACGGCCAGCAACGCGAGTACCATGCCAGTACCAAACAGAGGTGACAGCAGGGCAGCCAGCACAGTGAGCCCCAGCGCATCCAGCGCCAGCGCCACCAGCCAGAGTCCCAGCACGCCACAGCCTGCTGCAAACAGACGATTCGTCCAGCGATAGCCAAGAGGATAGTAGCTTCGTGTCAGGAATTTGCCACTCTGCTCGACCTGATTTAGCGTCTGACGGCAAAATGCCAGCAGCAACAGACCCGGCACGCCCGCCACGACGGTGAAGGCATAAAAGGCTGGCCAGCCCCAGAGTTCAACCAGCCAGCCCGCAGCCGGACCGACGTAAACCCGGCCCACCGCAGAAAGCGCTGACAGCAGGGCAAACTGGGTCGCGGAGAACGATTTGTTGCAGAGGGTCATCAACAGCGCCACAAAGGCGGCGGTGCCCATGCCGCCACAGAGGTTTTCCACAAAAACCGCGCTGGCCATGCTCCACAGCTGTTTATCCGTCACCGCCAGCAGCCAGTAACCGAAGTTTGAGACAGCCTGCAGCAGGCCGAAAATCATCAGTGCCCGGAACAGACTCAGGCGCTGCATGACGACACCTCCATAGAGCGCACCAATGATGGTCGCCAGCAGGCCCAGCGTCTTGTTAACCAGACCGACATCGCCAGCATTAAAGCCGACGCCGCGAATCAGAAAGGTGGTGGTCAGTGAGGCGGCAAAAGCATCGCCCAGCTTGTAGAGAATAATCAGGGTAATCAGCAGCCAGGCGTTATTGCGCTGAAAGAAATCTTTCAGCGGGTCGACGACAGCCTGACGCAGAGAGTGGGGCGTGGAAATATGGGTGTCCGGCTCGCTCGCCATCAGCGTGGCGATAATGCCTGGCACCATCATCAGCGCCATCAGCCAGTAGGTCGCCTGCCAGCCGAGATAACGGTCAGCCAGCCACAGCGCCAGCCCGCCTGAAATCAGCATCGCCAGCCGGTAACCCAGCACGGTTATCGCCGCGCCGCTGCCGCGCTCTTCAGGTGGCAGAATATCGGTTTTCCAGGCGTCAAAGACAATGTCCTGTGAGGCGGAGCAGAAGGCAATCAGCACCGCCAGAGCCGCCATCAGGGTCAGATCCCGGCTGGGTTGCAGAAACCCCATCGCCGCAATGCCCCCGACCAGCGCCAGCTGGCTGAGCAACAACCAGCCGCGACGCCGGCCCAGAAACGGCGGCGTGTAGCGGTCCATCATCGGCGACCAGAGAAACTTAAAGACATAGGCCTGGCCGACCAGCGAAAAGAAACCGATGGTTTTCAGATCGACATTGTCCACCGTCATCCACGCCTGCAACGTGCCGGATGTCAGGGCTAGCGGCAGGCCGGAGGCGAAACCGAGCAGCAGCAGTACGGCGGCATTTTTCTGGCTGAAGAGGCGAAGATAGTGGTTCATGCGGATCCTGCCGGTAACAAACACGATGCCCGGCATCATGCCGGGCAGAGGAGAGGCGAAATTAACGCGCGTTCTGTTTGATGAAGTCGTTGACGCTGGTGTCCTGTGCCATGTCTGCGATGACATCGCTCATGGTGGCGTTGACCGCGTTAGTAATCTTCTGGTTCGTTGCGCTGAACGCGCCTTCTACGCTGTAAGTCTGGCGGTAATTTTTAACCTGTTTGCTGCCGTTTTTGGCGGTAGCAATGATAGAGATGTCCGCTTTGGTGGTGATGCTGTAGCGCACGTTGCCCTGGGTAACGTCAGCATAGAGGTTGTTCACTACGATCTGCAGATCGACCGCGCCATTCGGTCCCACCATGTAGCCACGTGCCGTCATCTGTTTCTCCAGCACTTCCTGCAGCAGGAAACGCAGGTCGCGCGATGGTGTCAGGGTCACCAGCTGACCGTCACGGTTCACTTTTGCCAGCGCCTGATCCTGACGCTGATCGGCTCCGTTGATGCTGACGGTGACCGCCATCAGGCCCGGATCGCGCTGTGGCAGCTCAATCTTAGGCTGAATGGTAAGGGTATTATTGCTGGTTGCACAGCCGGCTAAAATGAACGCAGCCAACAGGGGGAATAACAGTTTTTTCAACATACTTTTTCTCGTTGGTGTCAGGGGGTTGGTTTGCAAAAATGGCGTTCATCATAGCATTGCCCGGCAGTGAAAAAAGCCCTGCGCCAGGGGAAATTGTCTCTGAAGATGTTTTGCGCGGGGTCACTGGTGGGTCTGTTTGCTGTTCGTTTCAGCTGCGTTATGATGCGCGCCGGAAGCTGGCCGACGCCTGAGCGAATATTTCGTGTCGGCTGACGGGTAAGCGCAGTAAAAGCGACTAAGATTGAATGAGATGGGGCACCGCGCTCGCCATTGAGGAGTAATAGCCATGATCCGCGAACAAATAGAAGAAAAGCTGCGTGTGGCATTTCAGCCAGCTCATCTGGAAGTGCATGACGAAAGTTACCGGCATAATGTGCCTGCCGGTTCCGAAAGTCACTTCAAAGTGGTCATTGTCAGCGACTGCTTTGCAGGCCAGCGCTTTCTGGCGCGTCACCGTCTGATTTATGGCGAACTGGCGGCAGAACTCGCCGGCAGCGTCCATGCCTTAGCCCTGCACACCTACACACTGAAAGAGTGGGAAGGATTGCAGGATACCGTGCTGGCTTCGCCGAACTGTCGTGGGGCCGGAACCCTCGCCTGATCTCCCTTCTCTGAAACGGCCTGCGGGCCGTTTTTTCGTTTATTTAGCGAAAAACGCGATCCCTGGCTCAAAAAAGCAGCAAAGCTGCTGAAAAGTGGTGAGTTACCATCCTCGACTCATTCCAGCGATGCCGCTATAATGCTGCGTCTATTTTTCCGGAATGTCTTCGGGACGCTTCTGGTAACAGGGATCAGGTTCTCTTCACGGAAGCCGTCCCGGTTGTTGGATACGGCGCATTTCACGATGTGTGGTGTCTGAAGTTGACCGAGCACGTGATTTTTTGAGGTAACAAGATGCAAGTTTCTGTAGAAACCACTCAGGGCCTGGGCCGTCGCATTACGATTACTGTCGCTGCTGACAGCATCGAAAGCGCAGTAAAAAAAGAACTGGTTGACGTTGCCAGGAAAGTTCGCATCGATGGTTTCCGTAAAGGCAAAGTGCCGATGAACATCGTCGCACAGCGTTACGGCGCTTCTGTCCGCCAGGACGTGCTGGGCGAGTTGATGACGCGCAACTTCGTTGACGCCATCATCAAAGAAAAAATCAACCCGGCTGGCGCACCTAACTACGTGCCAGGCGAGTACAAAGAAGGTCAGGATTTCACCTACGCGGTTGAGTTCGAAGTGTATCCGGAAGTTGAGCTGAAAGGCCTGGAAAACATCGAAGTCGAAAAACCTCTGGTTGAAGTTACCGATGCTGACGTTGACACCATGCTGGATACCCTGCGCAAGCAGCAGGCTAACTGGATTGAAAGCGACGCAGCGGCCGGTGCAGAAGATCGCGCGACCCTCGACTTCAACGGTTCCGTTGACGGCGAAGAGTTCGAAGGCGGCAAAGCCTCTGATTTCGTTCTGGCCATGGGCCAGGGCCGCATGATCCCAGGCTTTGAAGAAGGCATCGTGGGTCATAAAGCGGGCGAGACGTTCACCATTGACGTGAAATTCCCGGACGACTACCACGCAGAAACCCTGAAAGGGAAAGACGCGAAGTTCGAGATCGTGCTGAAGAAAGTTGAAACGCGCGAGCTGCCAGAACTGACTGAAGAGTTCATCAAACGTTTCGGCGTTGAAGATGGTTCTGTTGCCGGTCTGCGCACTGAAGTCCGTAAGAACATGGATCGTGAGCTGAAAGGCGCTATCCGTAACCGCATCAAATCACAGGCGATCGACGGTCTGGTTGCGGCTAACGAAATCGACGTTCCTGCTGCGCTGGTTGATAGCGAAATCGACGTTCTGCGTCGTCAGGCTGCACAGCGTTTTGGTGGCAACGAGCAGCAGGCGCTGGAACTGCCTCGCGAACTGTTCGAAGAGCAGGCGAAACGCCGTGTTGTTGTCGGCCTGCTGCTGGGCGAAGTGATTCGTACCCATGAGCTGAAAGCGGATGAAGCACGCGTTAACACCATGATCGAAGAGATGGCTTCTGCGTATGAAGATCCGCAGGAAGTGATCGAGTTCTACAGCAAGAATAACGAGCTGATGAACAACATGCGCAACGTTGCGCTGGAAGAGCAGGCGGTTGAAGCGGTCCTGGCGAAAGCGAAAGTGACCGAGAAAGAGACCAACTTCCAGGATCTGATGAACCAGACCGCTCAGGCCTGATCAGACCTTTAACGGTATGTGCTAAGCCCGCGACTGAAAAGTCGCGGGCTTTTTTGTTTTGACGCGCAGCACGCGATTCTTCCCCTCTATTTGCTTAATTAACCAGCAAATTATTCACGCATCGCTTTTTCCGGGTTAGCGAACAGGGAAAAGATTGTTATGCTTGAAACAGGCGTGCACTATCCCCAGATATAGGGAGTATGCAGGAAGAAGAGTGAGGCTGGCTGATTAACCGTCCTGAAGGTGTCGGAAAGAGACGTGACGTGGAGTTTCCCGCGCGTCTTTCGTAGAATCGGTACAGAATGTTGCCAATGAAATTTATCCAGGAGACGGTAATGTCATACAGTGGCGATCGTGAATATACTGCACCGCACAATGCGCTGGTGCCAATGGTTGTTGAACAGACTTCGCGTGGTGAGCGTTCTTACGACATTTACTCCCGTCTGCTGAAAGAGCGTGTGATCTTCCTGACCGGCCAGGTCGAAGACCATATGGCGAATCTGATCGTCGCGCAGATGCTGTTTCTGGAAGCGGAAAACCCGGAAAAAGATATCTATCTCTACATTAACTCACCGGGCGGCGTGATCACGGCTGGCATGTCGATTTACGACACCATGAAGTTCATCAAGCCGGACGTCAGCACCATCTGCATGGGCCAGGCCTGTTCCATGGGCGCTTTCCTGCTGACCGCGGGGACCAAAGGTAAACGTTTCTGCCTGCCAAACTCACGCGTCATGATCCACCAGCCGCTGGGCGGCTATCAGGGCCAGGCGTCAGACATTGAAATCCATGCGCGCGAGATCCTGAAGGTGAAACAGCGTATGAATGAGCTGATGGCTGAGCACACCGGTAAATCGCTGGAAGAAATTGAGCGCGACACCGAGCGTGACCGTTTCCTCTCTGCCAGTGAAGCGGTAGAGTATGGCTTAGTCGATTCAATTCTGACTCATCGCCAATAAGACCCGACTTACCCTTGTCCCTGGTCTATAGTTAACAGGACAACGGTACTATTATGGGTTGAATGAATTTCGGCCGTCACTGCACGGCCTGCGCCGTACGCAGGTACGGCCTGAGAACAAGAAGAGGTTAACTGATGACAGATAAGCGCAAAGACGGTTCAGGAAAGTTGCTGTACTGCTCTTTTTGCGGCAAAAGCCAGCATGAAGTGCGAAAGCTGATTGCCGGGCCGTCAGTGTATATCTGCGATGAGTGTGTTGACCTGTGCAACGACATCATTCGCGAAGAGATCAAAGAAGTTGCCCCGCATCGTGAACGCAGTGCGTTGCCAACCCCACATGAAATTCGCCATCACCTTGATGATTATGTCATCGGTCAGGAGAGAGCGAAGAAAGTGCTGGCGGTTGCGGTTTACAACCACTACAAACGTCTGCGCAATGGCGATACCAGCAACGGTATTGAGCTGGGCAAAAGTAACATTCTGCTGATTGGTCCGACCGGTAGTGGTAAAACGCTGCTGGCTGAGACGCTGGCGCGCCTGCTGGATGTGCCGTTTACCATGGCTGACGCCACCACGCTGACTGAAGCGGGTTATGTGGGGGAAGATGTCGAAAACATCATCCAGAAGCTGCTGCAGAAGTGTGACTATGACGTGCAGAAAGCGCAGCGCGGCATCGTCTACATCGATGAAATCGATAAAATTTCACGTAAGTCTGATAACCCGTCGATTACCCGTGACGTGTCAGGCGAAGGTGTTCAGCAGGCGCTGCTGAAGCTGATTGAAGGTACTGTGGCTGCGGTTCCACCGCAGGGCGGACGTAAGCATCCTCAGCAGGAATTTTTGCAGGTTGATACCTCTAAAATTCTCTTTATCTGTGGCGGCGCATTCGCCGGTCTGGACAAAGTGATCTCGCAGCGTGTTGAAACCGGATCCGGTATCGGCTTCGGCGCAACCGTGAAAGGGAAATCGCAGAAAGCCAGCGAAGGCGAACTGCTTTCACAGTGTGAACCTGAAGATTTAATCAAATTTGGTCTGATCCCTGAGTTCATCGGCCGTCTGCCTGTTGTGGCGACCCTGAGCGAGCTGAGTGAAGAAGCCCTGATTCAGATTCTGCGTGAGCCGAAGAACGCCCTGACCAAACAGTACCAGGCGCTGTTCAACCTGGAAGGCGTTGAGCTGGAGTTCCGTGACGAGGCATTAACCGCTATCGCGAAAAAAGCGATGTCACGTAAAACCGGTGCACGTGGTCTGCGTTCGATTGTTGAAGGTGCGTTACTGGAAACGATGTATGACCTGCCTTCTATGGATGACGTCGAAAAAGTAGTGATTGATGAGTCAGTTATTGACGGTCAGTCTGAACCGATGCTGATTTACGGTAAGCACGAAGCGCAGGCATCTGGCGAATAATTAAACAGATCGTCCACATTGTTATCTTAAAAAAGGGGAAAATGTTTCCCCTTTTGCTTTTCTCGCCTCTGTGACGTTGAATGTCAGACAATCATCCCCATATACTCAGATACCTGTGGGTTTAACTGCATACCTGCCTGATGCGGTTCCCATCACCTGGCGGACATTAAACAAAGAGAGAGCTCTATGAATCCTGAGCGTTCTGAACGCATTGAAATCCCCGTGTTGCCGCTGCGCGACGTGGTGGTTTATCCGCACATGGTAATTCCGTTGTTTGTTGGCCGGGAAAAATCAATTCGGTGCCTTGAAGCCGCAATGGATCATGATAAAAAAATCATGCTGGTCGCACAGAAAGAGGCTTCAACGGATGAACCTGGCATTAACGATCTCTTTTCAGTAGGGACCGTGGCATCAGTGTTGCAAATGCTGAAACTGCCGGATGGCACCGTCAAAGTTCTGGTCGAAGGTTTACAGCGCGCCCATATCACGACGCTGGCCGATAACGGTGACCATTTTGTGGCACAAGCTGAATACCTGGTTTCGCCGGAAATTGAAGAGCGCGAGCAGGAAGTGCTGGTGCGCACGGCGATCAACCAGTTTGAAGGCTACATCAAACTGAATAAAAAGATCCCACCTGAGGTCCTGACCTCACTGAACAATATTGACGATGCGGCGCGCCTTGCCGACACCGTTGCTGCACATATGCCACTGAAACTGGCAGACAAACAGTCTGTGCTGGAGATGTCCGACGTTAACGAACGTCTGGAATATCTGATGGCGATGATGGAATCTGAAATCGATCTGCTGCAGGTTGAGAAGCGTATTCGCAACCGTGTTAAAAAGCAGATGGAGAAGAGCCAGCGCGAGTACTATCTGAACGAGCAGATGAAGGCGATTCAGAAAGAGCTGGGCGAGATGGATGACGCGCCGGACGAATATGAAGCGTTAAAACGCAAAATCGACGCGGCAAAAATGCCGGAAGAGGCGCGTGAGAAAGCCGAAGCTGAGCTGCAGAAGCTGAAAATGATGTCTCCGATGTCGGCGGAAGCGACCGTGGTGCGTGGCTACATCGATTGGATGGTGCAGGTTCCGTGGAACGCACGCAGCAAAGTGAAGAAAGACCTGCGTAAAGCGCAGGAGACACTGGATACCGATCACTACGGCCTGGAGCGCGTGAAGGATCGTATTCTCGAGTATCTTGCGGTTCAGAGTCGCGTCAGCAAAATCAAAGGGCCGATTCTCTGCCTGGTCGGACCGCCAGGGGTAGGTAAAACGTCCCTCGGTCAGTCGATCGCCAAAGCGACCGGACGTAAATATGTGCGTATGGCACTGGGTGGCGTGCGTGACGAAGCGGAAATCCGTGGTCACCGTCGGACTTACATCGGCTCAATGCCGGGTAAACTCATTCAGAAAATGGCAAAAGTCGGGGTGAAAAACCCGCTGTTCCTTCTGGATGAAATCGACAAGATGTCCTCTGACATGCGTGGCGATCCGGCGTCGGCGCTGCTGGAAGTCCTCGATCCGGAACAGAACATTGCGTTCAACGATCACTATCTGGAAGTCGACTATGACCTCTCCGATGTGATGTTCGTGGCCACGTCGAACTCCATGAACATTCCGGCTCCGCTGCTTGACCGTATGGAAGTGATTCGTCTGTCGGGTTACACCGAAGATGAAAAACTGAACATCGCTAAGCAGCATCTGCTGCCGAAGCAGATTGAGCGTAACGCCCTGAAAGCCAGTGAGATTACGGTTGAAGACAGCGCCATCATCGGCATCATTCGCTACTACACCCGCGAAGCCGGGGTGCGTAGCCTTGAGCGTGAGCTGTCGAAATTGTGCCGTAAAGCGGTGAAGTCACTGCTGATGGACAAGACGAAAAAGCACATCACCATCGATGGCGAGAACCTTAAGGATTTCCTGGGCGTTCAGCGCTTCGACTATGGCCGTGCTGACAGCGAAAACCGCGTCGGTCAGGTGACCGGACTGGCGTGGACCGAAGTGGGCGGCGATCTGCTGACCATCGAAACCGCCTGTGTGCCGGGTAAAGGCAAGCTGACTTATACGGGGTCGCTGGGTGAAGTGATGCAGGAGTCGATTCAGGCTGCGCTGACCGTGGTGCGTGCCCGTGCCGAGAAGCTGGGCATCAATGGTGACTTCTACGAAAAACGTGATATTCACGTTCACGTTCCAGAAGGCGCGACGCCAAAAGATGGCCCAAGCGCCGGTATCGCGATGTGCACCGCGCTGGTCTCCTGTCTGACCGGTAACCCGGTGCGCGCCGATGTGGCGATGACCGGTGAGATCACCCTGCGTGGTCAGGTGCTGCCGATTGGCGGCCTGAAAGAGAAACTGCTGGCCGCGCACCGTGGTGGCATCAAAACCGTGCTGATCCCGGACGACAACAAGCGTGATCTGGAAGATATTCCTCAGAACGTGATTGCCGATCTGGCGATTCATCCGGTGAAACGCATTGAAGAGGTGCTGAATCTGGCACTGGAAAATGCGCCATACGGTATGCAGGTCGCAACAGCAAAATAGTGATTAGCGGCATAAACCGTTAAAAAGCGAAGCTGGCAAGGCAATTGACGCTTGCCAGCTTTTTTTTGTGCCGCTAATTTAGGTGGCTGCCGGCATGACGTTCTCAGAGAAATTCCGTTGTTTCGGCTCCACAGGCTTGATATAACTTGCTGCGCGTTCGTACCTGGCGGGAAGCCGGGGTACGATGTGAAATAATAAAAGAGGGGATGAAGAGAGTGAATAAGTCACAATTGATCGACAAAATTGCTGCTGATGCTGACATTTCTAAAGCGGCAGCGGGACGTGTTTTAGATGCATTTATGGGCTCTGTTTCTGATGCGCTGAAAGACGGTGATGAAGTGGCTCTGGTCGGTTTCGGTACTTTCTCTGTACGTGACCGTGCTGCGCGTACTGGCCGCAACCCGCAAACCGGTAAAGAGATCACGATCCCGGCCGGTAAAGTACCAGGTTTCCGTGCCGGTAAAGCCTTGAAAGACGCAGTCAATTAAGAATAACGAACAGATTCATTGACGCATTTTCTTCAGTGGATGAGAGGACGATGAACGCGTTCTCATGTAACATACGGGCACATCAATGAGATGTGCCTTTTTTGTTTTAATCGGTGAAAATCGGGCCGTTAGATGGACCTGGACCGGATTGATACTGCCAGCTAAGCCAGCAGTTGCGTGAGTCGCCAGCCAGAGGCGAAGGGCGACCGGGCTTTACATTCACACTACAGCGGAGTGTTGCCATACCATGATGGACAATTTACGCGCGGCGTCGAACCATGTCGTGCTCAAGATTATTTTGGGGCTGATTATCCTCTCCTTTGTGCTGACGGGCGTTGGCAACTATCTGATTGGCGGCAATAACGACTATGCGGCCAAAGTAAACGGTCAGGAGATTAGCCGCGCGCAGCTGGAGCAGGCGTTCAACAGCGAACGCAGCCGTCAGCAGCAGATGCTGGGTGACCAGTTCTCGCAGCTGGCCAGCAACGACGGTTACATGCAGCAGATGCGTCAGCAGGCGCTGTCTCAGTTAATCGACCGGGCGCTGCTTGACAGCTATATCAAAGATCTCCACCTCAGCATCAGTGACGATCAGGTCAAACAGGCTATCTTCAACCAGCAGGCTTTTCAGACCAACGGTAAATTCGATAATGCGAAATACCTCAATCTGATCGGCAGCATGGGTTTCAGTGCTGACCAGTATGCTGAAGCGCTGCGTAAACAGCTCTCCAATCAACAGCTGATCAATGCCGTTGCCAATACCGACTTCACGCTGAAAGGCGAAGCGAGCCGGCTGGTGGACCTGGTGTCACAGCAGCGTGATATCCGTCAGGCGACGCTGGATGTGAACGCGCTGGCGGCGAAACAGACCGTCACCGATGACGAAATCAGCCAGTATTATCAGCAGCATAAAAGCAGCTTTATGGCACCAGAGCAGTTCCGCGTCAGCTACATCCTGATGGATGCCGCCAGCATGCAGCAGGATGCCAGCGAGGCGGATATTCAGGCCTGGTACGATCAGCATAAAGCGGACTACACGCAGCCACAGCGTACCCGCTACAGCGTTATCCAGACGAAAACGGAAGCGGATGCTAATGCCGTTCTGGCTCAGCTGAAAGCGGGCGCCTCTTTCGCGGACGTGGCAAAAGCAAAATCCATTGACCCTATCTCCGCGCGTAAGGGCGGCGACATGGGCTGGCTGGAACCGTCAACCACGCCGGATGAGCTGAAAAATGCGGGCCTGACAGAGAAAGGCCAGATGTCGGGCGTGATCAAATCGTCAGTAGGCTTCCTGGTCGTGCGTCTTGACGATATCCAGGCAGAGCAGGTTAAGCCGCTGGCTGACGTTCACAGTGCGATTGCCGCGAAAGTGAAGCAGGAGAAGGGCGTTGATGCCTTCTACAAACTGCAGCAGAAAGTCAGCGAAGCGGCGAGCAACGATAATGAGTCACTGGCAGGTGCCGAACAGGCTTCCGGTCTGAAGGCGCAGGAGACCGGCTGGTTCAGTCAGGATTCACTGCCAGACGCGCTTAACTTTGATCCGGTGAAGCAGGCTATCTTCAACGGTGGCCTGGTGGGACAGAACGGTGCGCCGGGTAATAACTCCGATATCATCACAGTGGATGGCGACCGCGCTTTTGTGCTGCGTATCAGCGATCACAAACCGGAAGCGGTAAAACCGCTGGATCAGGTTAAGGCACAGATCACCGACACGCTGAAGCATGATAAAGCGACGCAGCAGGCGAAAGCCCAGGCGGACAAACTGCTGGATGCGCTTAAAGCCGGTAAGCAGGATGCGCTGACCGCAGCAGGCCTGACGCTGAGCGCCAGTAAAACGGTCGATCGCAACGTGCAGGATCCGGTGGCACAGGCTGCCTTTAATCTGCCTCAGCCTGCGGATAACAAACCATCATGGGGCGTGAGCGAAGATATGCAGGGCAACGTGGTGCTGGTGGCAGTGGATAAGGTGAAAACCGGCACCATGCCACAGGCGCAGATTGATGAAATGGTCAAAGGTGTCACGCAGAACAATGCCCAACTGACCTTTGAAGCGTTACTGCAAAATCTGCGCAAAGAGGCAAAAATCAAGTACGGCGCAGCCGCACAAATGCAGTAAGCCTCGCAGAAACCGCGAAATCACTGTAATAACCCAAGGCCGCATTCGCGGCCTTTTCCATTTCTGAAATCCCGCTTTTGTGCCTTGTGCACCGTCGTGACACGCTGTCGCTGCTGTTTACACACAAGGAGAAACACAGCATGGCTAAACATGAAGTCGTTGCCCTCTATCTCTCACTCGCGCTGGGCGGCGCGTTCTGCCACAGCAGCGTCGCTGCGGCCCCCGATCCTGCCAGCACGTCCATCAGCCAGAACGCATTGCCTGCGCCGGAAAAAGCGATCAGCGACGTTGCTCAGCCGGGTCAGGTCAGCATCAACAATGCGACGGCGGAACAGCTCTCTGCCGTGATGAACGGCGTGGGGCTGAAAAAGGCCCAGGCCATTGTCAGCTATCGCGAACAGTACGGACCGTTCAGCGCGATCCAGCAACTCAGCGAAGTGCCGGGGATCGGGAATGCGCTGATAGAACGTAATGCAGACCGGCTGAAATTGTGAGGCAGTACGCATCTGTGATGCATAACCCGCGCTGAACCGGCGGCTCTGCTAAAGTGAACAGGTCCAACCAGTTCACCCAAAGCAGGAGAGCATGACCATGCAGACCACGATAAAAGTGCGCGGCTACCATCTGGATGTCTATCAGCACGTTAACAATGCGCGTTATCTTGAATTTCTTGAGGAGGCGCGCTGGCAATGGCTGGAAGAGGCTGAAGCATTCCACTGGCTGCAGGAGCAGAAACTGGCGTTTGTGGTGGTCAATATTAACATCAACTACCGTCGCCCGGCCGTACTGGGCGACGTACTCACCATCGACAGTGAGATTACGCAGTTAAATGGCAGGAGTGGCGTCATCGCGCAGCGGGTGCTGCTGGCAGGCCAGGAAACAGTGGTTGCCGATGCTGCGCTGACCTTTGTCTGCATCGATTTGCGCACCCAGAAGGCGGTCACCCTGGAAGGGGCGTTGCGGGAGCGACTGATGCGTCTGATGGCATGAGAGAAAAAAGGCGGCAAATCCGATCGCTGCCGCCATCACTGTCGGCCTCAGTTAAGGCCGCTCTTTGCTTTCATTGCGGCCATCACGCCCGCACGATCGCTGAGATAACCCTGCAAGCCGTTGGCCCGTAAATGACAGGCTGCACACTCACCGCAGCCGTCTCCTTTCACGCCGTTATAGCAGGTCAGCGTCTCTTCGCGAATCAGCGGCAGTTGCTGCCAGTAGTCCGCCAGCGCCCAGGTTTCCGCCTTATTGAGCCACATCAGCGGCGTCTCGAAGCGGAGAGAGCGCGCCATGCCCAGCGTGACCGCCTGGTTCATGGCTTTGACAAACTCATCGCGGCAATCGGGATAGCCGGAAAAATCGGTTTCGCAGACGCCCGTGATCACCGCTTCGGCCTCTACCTGATAGGCATAAACCGAGGCCAGCGTCAGAAAGAGAATATTGCGACCCGGCACAAAAGTACTCGGTAATCCGGTGGCATCAGGATTGTAGGCGGGTACCGGAATGCTATCGCGCGTCAGGCTGCTGACGGCGAGTTCGTTCAGCATGGTGACATCCAGCACTTTATGTGCGCGCGCACCCAGCCTGATAGCCAGATCCCGGGCCACCTCAATCTCTTCCCGATGGCGTTGTCCGTAATCGAAGGTGACGCAGTGCACCTCATCATAAAGTGCTAAAGCCTGAACCAGGCAGGTCGTGGAATCTTGTCCACCGCTGAAAACAACAACAGCGCGTTTCATGGCATTTCCCTGATAAGTAATTTTGCGCTTATGGTAATGCCTCATTCCGCCGCTGAACAGCTGCACGGCGGATCAATCGGCGGTGGAATCCATGCGCGGCTGAAATCGAACCAGCCCAGCGCATTGAGTTCAATCCCTTCGACGCCGGGCGGCGCGTAGATTTGGTAGCGATAGTTAAACAGCGGCAGCAGAATGCCGTCCGTCATCAGCTGATGATAAAGCTGATGCAGCGCGCGGGAGCGGGCCTCACCGTCAGCAATCTGCTGGATAGCCAGCAGCTGTCTCTGTACCGCTTTGCCCTGCAGGGTCGCTGACAGAGGCCGCCACAGCGGGTCCAGTGCCAGCCAGTTCGCCAGTGTAAACACCGGGGCATCGCCAATCAGTCGATCGCCCATCACCAGGTCGGCCTCATCAAGCTGATGAATGGTTTGCCAGCTTTTGACCGGATGAAAAAACACCTGGAGGTGACAGCCATGCTGCCTGAGTAATTCACATAACGCCTGCGCCATCTGATGCAGCTCAACCGGCAGCTGATAGTGGAGTGTCAGCGTGGCGGGCAGGGGGCCAGGCACTGCCTCGATCGGCGGCACCGGCCAGCCAGGCAGCAGCTCGTTGCTGGGCGTAATTAAGCCTTCATCAAGAGGCAGCTGGCTGACGATGCCGCTTTGCTGGATCAGATGGAAAACGCAGCGCGCCTGTTCGGCAGTAAATCCGTCACGCGGGCGGCAGAGCAGATAGCAGAAACCGAGACTGATGCTGTTGCTGACCGGTTGCAGCGTCTTAAGCTCGGCGGCATCGCCGATGGCGATCTGCACCGGATGACGACAGCTGCTGCCCAGGCGGGGGTCGAACAGTTGTGGCGTAATCCAGTACTCCACGGCCTGCAACAGTGGACGCTGCAGGTGCCACTGCGCATGACTCTCCATCCTGACCAGTTCAGGGCTGAAGTGACGCAGTTTCCACGGACCGCTGCCGATGGCGGGATGATCGGGATGGGGCAGCAGGCACAGCAGATGTGCCAGCCGGTGCGGTAGCCAGAAATCAGGTTGCCGCAGCACAAAACGCAGGGCCAGCGGATGCTGCGCTTCCACGCTCTCCACGTCGGCCAGCAGCAGTGCGACGCGCGGTTCCTGCAACAGCTGACGAAACTGCGACACCAGTTGTTCCGCCTGAACCGGCTCGTCGTTGTGCCACCTCAGCTGAGGCCGTAACCAGAATAGCCAGTGACATCCCGTTTCATCGTGCTGCCAGTGATGAGCCAGATCGCCGACCGGTGCATCCTGCTCAAAGCGGGTCAGGCCGGAGTAGATCTGGCGTACCAGATGCTGTTCAGCCCGACCGGTAATCTGATGCGGCGCTGTGCTCTCCATCGGGCGATAGTAGGGGATGCGCAGCACCGGCGTATCGTTCTGCCACTGTCCCCCCATCATCGGCCGCAGCAGAGTCATCAGCCGCTCCGGCGGCAGATCCAGCAGCTGCAAGGCGTCTGCCGCCGCGCCGGTATCGAGCTGCCGTTGCAGCAGCTGCTGGCGTAACGCTTCAGGCGTGCGCAGAAAAGTGACGTGGCCCTGCTTACCCCGGCCCGCTTCACCCCGCCAGCTGAGCCAGCCCGCCTGCTGCCAGTGTGACAGCAGCGTGCGCAGATGACGCTCGCTGCAGATGCAGTGACGGGCCATCTCCGCCACGCAGGTCTGCTGAGGCGCCCCCTGACTCTGCTGCCACAGGCGCTGAAACTGATGAATACGGTGAAGTTCGCGCATCATAAACCCGGAACAATTTTTTAAAAGTATTCACTATTAGTTCCGTAATTAACAGGCAATAGTGGGACTCATCTTTTCAGCAGGAGGAGAGTCATGATGCGTTTAGCCGCGTTCGATATGGATGGCACATTGCTGTTGCCGAATCACCAGCTGGGACAGCAGACACTGGAGAGTCTTCAGGCGTTACATTTACGGGGTCTTCATCTCGCGCTGGCGACGGGCCGCCACCTGCTGGAGATGCAGATTCTGCGGGAAAAAATGATTCTGCCCGCCTGGCTTATCACGGGGAATGGCACCCGCATACATGACCGGCAGGGTACGCGGCTGTTTGGATGCGATCTGCCTTCTGCCGTCGCCGAAGAGGTAATCCATCGTCACTGGGAGACGACTGCCACGATGCACATCTTTAACGACCAGGGCTGGTTTACCGACCGGCCGCAGCCTGAACTGCTGGTGGCGCATCAGATGAGCGGATTTGGTTATCAGCTGTGCGACCTTAAAACGCTGCCCGCGCATCAGGTAACAAAAATCTGCTTCATCGATCGGCATCAGCACCTGTGTCAGCTTAAAACGCAGCTGGATGCCGTGCTGGGCGATCAGGTCAACATCTGTTTCTCTGCGGAGGATTGTCTGGAAGTGTTGCCCGCAAACTGCAACAAGGGCAGCGCGCTGGCGCTGCTGTGTGACCACCTCTCCCTGACCATGGCGGAGTGTATGGCATTCGGGGATGCGATGAACGATCGCGAGATGCTGGCTCAGGCCGGGCAGGGTTTCATCATGGGCAATGCGATGGCGCAGTTAAAGAGGGCGCTTCCGCATCTGCCGGTGTTAGGGCATTGCGGGACACAGGCGGTGTCCCATTATTTGAATCACTGGCTGGCGACACCCCACCTCGCGTATTCCCCCGAATGCTGAGGATTGCCGTGAACCGGACTGGAAGTCCGGTTTTTTACGCCAGCTCGCGCTGCCACGGCGTGATATCACCGATATGTTTTGCCACCCATTCCGGCTGATAGTAGCTGTCGGGATAGCGTTCACCACTGTCACATAACAGCGTGACCAGCGCGCCCGACTGATTTGCCGCCCGTAAGCGTTTCGCCACCTGCATCATGCCCCAGAAGTTGGTGCCGGTAGAGGCACCCGGCTTGCGTCCCAGAATCTTTTCCAGTTTCAGCATCGCGGCCAGCGTTGCGCCGTCCGGCACTTTGATCATTTCGTCAATCACATCGGGCATAAATGATGGCTCGACCCGCGGACGGCCAATCCCCTCGATCAGGCTGCCACGGGTGCTGGTCAGGGTGGCATCACGCTGCTGCCAGTAATCGAAAAACACCGAGTGCTGGGGATCGACCACCAGCAGTTTCGTTTCGAGTCCCTGATAGCGGATATAGCGCCCCAGCGTGGCGGAGGTGCCGCCGGTGCCCGCACTCATAATCACCGTATGAGGGATCGGATAGGGTTCATGCTGCATCTGACGGAAAATGCTCTCCGCGATGTTATTATTGCCGCGCCAGTCCGTTGCACGCTCAGCATAGGTAAACTGATCCATAAAGTGGCCGTTCAGTTCACGCGCCAGCCGCTCAGATTCCGCGTAGAGCTGGCAGGGATCCTCGACAAAATGACACCGCCCGCCATAAAAGGCGATCTGCTCAATTTTCCGTTTTGCCGTACTGGCTGGCATCACCGCAATGAAGGGCAGTCCCAGCAGCCGTGCGAAGTAGGCCTCAGAAACAGCCGTGCTGCCTGACGAGGCTTCAATAATCGGCGTATCCTGTTTAATCCAGCCGTTAGAGAGGCCATAAAGAAACAGGGAGCGCGCCAGGCGATGCTTCAGGCTGCCGCTGGGATGGGTACTCTCATCTTTCAGGTAGAACCAGATGCCGGGAAAATCCGCCAGATCGAAACGGATCAGATGCGTCTCGGCCGATCGCTGAAAATCGGCGGTAATTTCGTTGATAGCGTGGCGAATCCAGCAGGTCTGCATCTCAGTCATCCGGTTATAAACAGTCCGGCTATTTTATGGCACGTGCAGGAAAAAGAGATTGCAAAATTACCGCTAAAATCGCGTTAATGGAGAAAATGATTCTCCCGGAGGCGCGAATGTTAGACAAAACTGACCTTAAGCTGCTTGCGCTGCTGCAGCAGGACTGCACGCTGTCGCTGCAGGCACTGGCAGATGCCGTCAATCTCACGACCACCCCCTGCTGGAAGCGACTGAAAAAACTGGAAGATGATGGCATTATTCGCGCGCGGGTGGCGTTACTGGACGGTGACAAAATCGGCCTGTCACTGACGGCGTTTATGTTTGTTAAAACCCAGCAGCACAGCCGTGACTGGTATCAGGCCTTTGTCTCGGTGGTCAATAGCATGCCGGAGGTGATGGCCTTTTACCGCATGGCAGGCGAGTATGACTACCTGCTGCGCATTCAGGTGGCCGACATGAAAAGCTATGATGCTTTCTATAAGCGATTAGTCAACGGCGTGCCCGGCCTGATCGATGTGACCTCCAGCTTCGCCATGGAAGAGATTAAATACACCACGGCTTTACCCGTTGCCCCTCTGGGGGCCTGAGATTGAGAACAGCGCTGTGCGATTATTCAGTCAGTTAAGTTGGTATTTTTTGCGGGAGTGGCGACGCTATCTGGGAGCGGTCATCCTGCTGATTGTTATTGCTGTTCTGCAGTTGCTGCCGCCGCATGTGGTGGGGATCATTGTTGACGGCGTGACAGGCGACACCATGAGTACCGGTCGCATCATGATGTGGATTGGGATCATGCTGGCAACGGCGGTCGTGGTCTATCTGCTGCGCTATGTCTGGCGCGTGCTGCTGTTTGGCGCCTCCTACCAGCTGGCGGTTGAGCTGCGTGAAGATTTTTATCGTCAGCTGAGTCGTCAGCAACCGGCATTTTATCTGCGCCATCGCACGGGTGACCTGATTGCGCGCGCCACTAACGACGTGGATCGGGTGGTGTTTGCTGCCGGGGAAGGGGTGCTGACGCTGGTGGACTCGCTGGTTATGGGCTGTGGCGTGCTGCTGGTGATGAGTACCCAGATCAGCTGGCAGCTGACGCTGCTCTCGCTGGTGCCGATGCCGGTGATGGCGATCGTCATCCATCGTTACGGTAATCAACTGCACGATCGCTTTAAGCTGGCTCAGGCAGCCTTTTCCAGCCTTAACGATCAGACGCAGGAGAGCCTGACCAGCATCCGCATGATCAAAGCCTTTGGGCTTGAGCAGCATCAGTCACAGCAGTTTTCCGCTATCGCCCGCGACACCGGTGAGAAAAACCTGCGCGTAGCGCGGGTTGATGCCCGTTTCGATCCCACTATCTATATCGCCATCGGCTTTTCAAACCTGCTGGCGATTGGCGGCGGCAGCTGGCTGGTGTGGCATGATCAGATGACGCTGGGTCAGCTCACCAGTTTCGTGATGTATCTCGGCCTGATGATCTGGCCCATGCTGGCGCTGGCCTGGATGTTTAATATTGTCGAACGCGGCAGTGCCGCGTGGAGCCGCATCGGCGCGCTGCTGGCGGAAGCACCGGCGGTGGAAGATGGTGACAAAACGCTGCCGCCTGACCCCGGAACGCTTCAGGTGGCGATTCGAGCCTTTCACTATCCGGCCAGCACGGCGCCGGTGTTAAGCGATGTCTACTTTCAGCTGAAACCCGGTGAGATGCTGGGACTGTGCGGCCCGACCGGCAGCGGCAAAAGCACGCTGCTCAGCCTGATTCAGCGCCACTTTGACATTCAGCAGGGGGATATCCGCTACCACCAGATCCCGCTGCCGCAGCTGCGGCTCGACAGCTGGCGCAGCCGTCTGGCGGTGGTCAGCCAGACGCCGTTCCTCTTCTCTGACAGCGTGGCCAGTAACATTGCGCTGGGGAAACCGGGCGCGTCCCGGCTGGAGATCGAACAGGCCGCCAGGCTCGCCTGCGTACATGACGATATCCTGCGTCTGCCACAGGGTTATGAAACGGAAGTCGGGGAGCGGGGTGTGATGCTCTCCGGGGGACAGAAGCAGCGCCTTTCCATTGCCCGGGCTCTGCTGCTGAATGCCGAAATCCTGATTCTGGATGACGCGCTTTCTGCGGTGGATGGCCGAACCGAACATGAAATTCTGCATAACCTGCGCATCTGGGGAGAGGGACGCACGCTGATTATCAGCGCGCACCGCTTATCGGCGCTGACGGAAGCCAGCGAAATTCTGGTGATGCAGCAGGGCAGCGTCGCTCAGCGCGGCGACCACGATACGCTGAGCGGAACGCCCGGCTGGTATCGGGATATGTTCCGTTATCAGCAGCTGGAAGCCGCACTGGATGATGATGAAAATGAGAAAGGAGTGCCGCATGGCTAAGTCTGCCCGCTTGTGGCCTACCCTGAAGCGCCTGCTGAGCTACGGTAAGCCCTGGCGTAAATCCCTGTCGCTGGCCGTCGGCCTGCTCTGGATCGCGGCCGCTGCTGAAGTGACCGGACCGGTGCTGGTCAGCTACTTTATCGACAATCTGGTGGCGAAACATCAGATGCCCTGGGGGCTGGTCGCTGGCCTGCTGGTCAGTTTCATTCTGCTTCAGCTACTGGCCGCCGCGCTCCACTACTGGCAGGCGCTGTTATTCAACCGGGCGGCGATCGGCGTGGTGCAGCGGTTACGCAGCGATGTGATGAATGCCGCGCTCTGCCAGCCGCTGAGCGCCTTTGATACCCAGCCGGTCGGTCAGATTATTTCACGCGTGACGAATGACACCGAAGTCATCCGCGATCTCTACGTCACGGTGGTCTCAACCGTGCTGCGCAGTGCCGCGCTGGTTGGGGCCATGATGGTGGCGATGTTCAGCCTTGACTGGCGCATGGCGCTGGTGGCGATGATGATCTTCCCGCTGGTGCTGATGGTGATGGTGATCTATCAGCGCTTCAGTACACCAATTGCCCGCCGGGTTCGCGGTTATCTGGCCGACATCAACAACGGCTTTAACGAAGTGATCAGCGGCATGAGCGTGATCCAGCAGTTTCGTCAGCAGGCCCGCTTCGGCGAGCGGATGGGCGAGGCCAGTCGCTCTCACTACCTGGCGCGGATGGAAACGCTGCGTCTCGACGGCTTTCTGCTGCGCCCGTTGCTGAGCCTCTTTTCCGCAATGGTGCTGTGCGGCCTGCTGGTCCTGTTCAGCTTCTCTGTGCCCGGCGTTTTTGAAGTCGGTGTGCTTTATGCCTTCATCACCTATCTGGGACGCCTGAATGAGCCGCTGATTGAGCTGACCACACAGCAGTCGATGTTGCAGCAGGCGGTGGTCTCCGGTGAGCGCATCTTCGAACTCATGGATGCCGCGCAGCAGCAGTATGGCGACAGTCAGCAGCCACTGGCTTCCGGCCGCATTTCGCTGAACAATCTGAGCTTCGCCTACCGTGAAAACCGCGATGTACTCAGTGACATTAATCTTGAGGTGGCGCCGCGCGAATTTGTGGCGCTGGTCGGACATACCGGCAGCGGCAAAAGCACGCTGGCAAACCTGCTAATGGGCTACTACCCGGTGACGCGCGGTGAGATCCGCATTGATGACCGGCCGATTGGGGATCTGAGCCATAGCGTGCTGCGACACGGGATCGCCATGGTGCAGCAGGACCCGGTGGTGCTGGCGGATACGCTGCTGGCCAATGTCCGGCTGGGCCGTGATATCAGCGAAGAGGCGGTCTGGACGGTGCTGGAACAGGTCCGGCTGGCGCCCCTGGCGCAGGCTCTGCCGGAGGGGATTCACACCCGGCTGGGTGAGCAGGGGAATAACCTGTCTGTCGGGCAGAAGCAGCTGCTGGCGCTGGCGCGGGTGCTGGTCGATCTGCCGCAGATACTTATTCTGGACGAAGCAACGGCCAATATTGACTCCGGCACGGAACAGGCGATTCAGCAGACGCTGGCCAGACTGCGTCAGCACAGCACGCTGGTGGTAATTGCTCACCGTCTCTCCACCATTATCGACGCCGACAAAATCCTGGTCCTCCATCGCGGCCGGGTGGTCGAGCAGGGCACGCACCAGCAACTGCTGGCGATGCAGGGCCGCTACTGGCAGATGTATCAGCTTCAGCAGGCCGGGGATGATCTCGCGTCGGGCGTGCCTGCCACCGCGGAAGCCTGACCTGCACCTTTTTTGCGCAGTTTTATCGGACTAATCTGTATAAATGCACTCCTTTGACGCCTGAAGCACCAAAGGAGTGCATCCCGATGCGCTGACCGGCTTTCTCCTTTTCCCCCTTTTCAGAGCCACTGCAGAGCCTCTCCTTGCTCCATCCCGCCTGACCCACTGATTATCACCGCTTTTACTAACTGGCACAGCCTTTGCTTATCTCCCTGTGTGTCCGTAAACGTTACCTATTTACTCGCTGGAGGGGATCCAATGAAGCTGGTTACCGTCGTAATTAAGCCATTCAAGCTGGAGGATGTGCGTGAAGCTTTGTCCTCTATCGGCATTCAGGGACTGACCGTCTCCGAAGTGAAAGGGTTTGGCCGCCAGAAGGGGCACGCCGAGCTCTATCGGGGCGCAGAGTACAGCGTGAACTTCCTGCCGAAAGTCAAAATTGATATCGCTATTGCCGACGATCAGCTGGACGAAGTTGTGGATGTCATCAGTAAAGCGGCTTACACCGGAAAAATTGGCGACGGTAAAATTTTCGTGGCTGAACTGCAGCGCGTCATTCGTATTCGTACCGGCGAGACCGACGAAGCCGCTCTGTAATTACGACTCAGTATTGTGATGGGATGGAATAAAAATGAATAAAGTTCTGACTAAGCTGGGCCTGACCAGCCTGGCACTGTTACCATCGCTCGCGATGGCTGCGCCTGCCGTTGCGGACAAGGCTGACAACGCATTTATGATGATTTGCACCGCGCTGGTGCTGTTTATGTCAATTCCAGGGATTGCGCTGTTTTACGGCGGTCTGATTCGCGGTAAGAACGTGCTGTCGATGCTGACGCAGGTGGCCGTCACTTTCTCGCTGGTGTGCGTCCTGTGGATGGTCTACGGCTATTCACTGGCGTTCAGCGAAGGTAACGCCTTCTTTGGCGGATTTGGCTGGGCCATGCTGAAGAATATCCAGCTGACCGCGGTAATGGGCAGCTTCTATCAGTATATCCACGTTGCATTCCAGGCCTCATTTGCCTGCATCACCGTGGGCCTGATTGTGGGTGCCATTGCAGAGCGTATCCGTTTCTCAGCCGTACTGATCTTCGTCGGTGTCTGGCTGACGCTGGCTTACCTGCCTATCGCGCATATGGTATGGGCAGGCGGTTTCCTGGCGCAGGATGGCGCGCTGGACTTTGCCGGCGGTACCGTCGTGCATATCAACGCCGCGGTAGCGGGTCTGGTGGGCGCGTATCTGGTTGGCAAACGTGCCGGCTTTGGTAAAGAAGCTTTCAAACCTCATAATCTGCCGATGGTCTTCACCGGCACCGCGATCCTCTATGTAGGCTGGTTCGGCTTCAACGCCGGTTCTGCCTCAGCTGCAAACGAAATTGCCGCACTGGCGTTCCTGAACACCGTTGTGGCAACGGCGGGTGCCGTACTCTCATGGACCTTTGGTGAATGGGCGGTGCGCGGTAAGCCTTCTCTGCTGGGCGCCTGTTCAGGCTTTATCGCCGGACTGGTCGCGATTACCCCAGCCTGTGGTTATGTTGGCGTCGGCGGTGCACTGATTATCGGACTGGTTGGCGGACTGGCGGGTCTGTGGGGTGTGACCTCTCTGAAGAAATGGCTGCGTGTGGACGACCCCTGCGATGTGTTTGGTGTGCACGGCGTCTGCGGCATTGTTGGCTGTATCCTGACGGGCGTGTTTGCCTCCTCTTCACTGGGCGGCGTCGGATATGCGCAGGGTGTGACCATGGGCCATCAGGTCTGGGTTCAGCTCTTCAGCGTCGGCGTCACAATCGTCTGGTCTGGCGTGGTGGCCTTCATCGGCTTTAAACTGGCCGATCTGATTGTCGGTCTGCGCGTACCGGAAGAGCACGAACGCGAAGGTCTGGATGTTAACAGCCACGGCGAGAACGCTTACAACCAGTAATGCGTGAGAGTATAAGCAGTGAAAAAGGGGCGAGCTATCGCCCCTTTTTTTATTCGCTTCGCTGGCGCATCACCCCTTCCTGCACCGTAGAGGCGACCAGCACCCCCTGCTGATTGTAGAACTCACCCCGTACGAACCCCCTGGCACCTGACGCTGAAGTACTTACCACGCTGTAGAGCAGCCACTCGCTGAAGTCGAACGGACGATGGAACCACATCGAGTGATCGATCGTGGCGACCTGCATATCCGCCTCTAAAAAGCCTTTGCCGTGTGGCTGCAGCGCAACCGGCAGGAAATTGA
Source organism: Pantoea sp. EKM103V (assembly GCF_011800365.1). Taxonomy (NCBI): domain Bacteria; kingdom Pseudomonadati; phylum Pseudomonadota; class Gammaproteobacteria; order Enterobacterales; family Erwiniaceae; genus Pantoea; species Pantoea sp. EKM103V. Next base: position 160,186 of record NZ_JAALFQ010000001.1, read on the forward strand.
GATCCGACGCATAGCCGAGCAGATACTGATGGATGCGCAGATCGTCAGGCAGCGGACCGTTGGCCCGGATCCAGACCTGGCGCTCAGGCTTGTCCACATGCCCGCGCAGCGGATTGTGAATCTGCACCGGGCGGATCTCCAGCGGACGTTCCGCGATAAATATCTCCCGCAGTTTTTCCGGCAGCATGTGCGCCATCTTCTGCGCCATCGCCTGTTCCGTGACCAGATTTTCCGGTCCTGCCACCTGTGGCATCACATTCTGATGCTCAAAGCCACTTTCCGGTGACTGGAATGAGGCGGTCATATAAAAAATGGGCTGACCATTCTGTATGGCACTGACCCGGCGGGCGCTGAAACTTTTGCCGTCACGCAGGGTTTCGACGTCGTAGATAATCGCTTTCTGGCTGTCGCCGGGCCGCAGAAAGTAGCTGTGAAAGGAGTGAATCGTCCGATCGGTCGCGACGGTTTGCTTTGCGGCATAGAGCGCCTGACCCACCACCTGACCGCCAAACACCTGGCGCAGGCCAAGATCTTCACTCTGGCCGCGATATAAACCTTCTTCCAGTTTTTCCAGATTTAATAAATTCAGCAGATTTTGCAGTGCCTGACTCATGGCGCGTTCCTCAATATAGTGACCTGCTCAGTGTGAAAGATCGGACCAGTTGACGTCAATCAGACTTTCCGCTTTGCCTGTGCCAGGCAAAATTTCATTTTTGTGCCAACATTAAGGACATACGGCGAGTGAAACGCTGTAAGCAGGATTCGCTGCCGACAATCATTTTGATCAAATGGAGACGACATCAATGAAACTGTGGCATGTGTTCAGTGGGGTAGTTATGGCGGTTGCTGTTGCGGGCTGTGCCGACAAGAGTAAACCTGTGCCAACACCAACGTTGGGTTCTGCGGTAGCCGGACAGACGGCGGCGATTGCGCAGCCTAACGTCAGCGGTTCAGTCTTTATTCGCCAGCGCATCGCGCTGCCGCCGGATGCGGTGTTAACCGTGACGCTGTCGGATGCGTCTGTTGCCGACGCCCCGTCAAAAGTGCTGTCACAACGCGTGGTGCGGACGGAAGGCAAACAGGCGCCGTTCCAGTTTGTGCTGCCGTTTAACCCGGCTGACATCCAGCCAAATGCACGCATTCTGTTAAGCGCCGCCATCGCGATCGACGGCAAGCTGGCCTTTGTCACTGACAGCGTAAAACCGGTCATCAATCAGGGCGGCACCAAAGCTGAACTGCTGCTGGTACCGGTGCCTTCAATGGCGATGCCAACCCAGCCAGGCGCAGCGACCACCGTGCCTTCGACATCACCGACTCAGGTCACGCCTTCTGCGGCGGTGCCTGCACCCACCCGTCTGTAATGTGCAAACGGGGCGGCAGAGCCGCCCCGTTTTTCAGCCATCAAATCGCCAGCGATACGTTTCAAGATCCAGCTCACCGGCATCACTCACCACAATCCCTTCTGCTTCCAGTGCATCCCGCTGTCGTATCAGCTGGTCGCCCTGAAGCGAAATCATGCCGTGACGATTGACGACACGATGCCAGGGGAGGGTGGTTCCCTCGGGTAACCGGCTCAGCACACCGCCGACCTGACGTGCCGCACGCGGCGAACCGGCCAGTCGTGCCACATCGCCATAGGTCGTGACACACCCGGATGGAATCGCGGCAACAATTTGCCAGATGCGTTGCTGGAAAGTGTCAGGCTGATTCATGTGCTTATTTCGTCAGGAAAAAGAGGGTTAACTTTATCATGCAGAGGCGATGGTGAAAGCATCAACGCGGCGGTTGTTCAAGAAAACAACGGTTGTCCCGACGACGCTTGCAATTGCCAGCCCCTTCCCAGATAATGCCCCCGCTCTCGTAAAGAGGGCTTGTCAATGGGGGCCCTGTTGGTTCTCCCGCAATGCTAGCTTGTGAACTCGGTCAGATCCGGAAGGAAGCAGCCGTAGCAGGTGATGCGTGTGCCGGGATGTAGCTGGCAGGGCCCCCACCACTTTCCCCCCCCTGAACTTCTTCCCCAGTCTGACAGACAGGCAAAACCCGCCTGGGCCGATCCTTTGCCGGCAGGCAGGAATATCCGGTACTTAATGTGGGGACAATGCCGTCAGATGCAGGTGAGCAGATTAGCGGACAAACTTCCAGACCGAACCCGGTACTTTATCGTAAAGCTTATTCATCGTCAGCTCGGCCAGACGATGGTCAGCTGCCGAATAGAATACCGCTAATTCATCTTCCGGTAATTCATACTTATTCTTTTCGATCACCCGCTCCAGGGTATCCAGGGAGCGACAGCGACGCAGTCGCATCAAATAATCAGTTTTTGTCAGTGTTTTGTTCATAAATAAAGCGTTCTCACGTCTGTACTATAATGAATGGCTCGGTTGCTGGAGAAAAGCGCACTCTTCAGTGAACAGATTAAATAAGCGTTTTGCTGAACGTTGCCACCGCTGAAGATCAGGATTATTGATACCGTAGTTACTGAATAACATAAAAGTATCATCAAGATATTCATCGATTTGCGAAATCAGCGCTTCATCTTCAACGTGTTTAATTTTGTAATTCATGGTGAACGAAGCGATATGTTCAATCAGATCGTTCAGGTGCAGATTGCTTTCAGAAGTGGGATCATTTACCCAGCCATGATGGCTGTCAGTCAATGTTGCCATGCTGTCGTCAAACAGGCTCTCACACAGGTATTTCAGCTGGGCAATATCATGCCGTTTTGGTGAGTATTCGTCCATCTTTTTCCCCTCCATAGCTTGCACAGTTGCCGCAGGGCGGCGAGTTCGGATAAAGCGGCCAGGAAGCGATCTTTCAGGTGGTTATTAAACGGGATACGTTAAAGATAGTGTAAAACCATTAGTTCTGCTCATCTCAATTACTAAATATTACAATTCATCACCCGGAGAGGGTTGCTGGTTGTCTATCACATCAAACTCAAGCGCGCCGGGCTTAATGTAAAAGTTTACCCGCTCCGTTTGGGTCACCGTTTCATTCAGATCCTGACAGGGACTAAATAAATTCCACTGAAAATCGTAAAGTAATTTAAAACTATTCAGATCCAGGTATTCAACGGAAATTATTTTTAAACTGTCTGGTACTAACTGCGCATTCTGAGCGTACCAGCGTAAATCCCCTGTCAGCAAATCTGATATTTTGAGAATATTCCGCTGAACAACTTCAGCTATTTTTGCGCAGTCTGTTTCACCCATCGCAATATCACATTCAATCCGTGACAGCATATCTTGTCTACTCCTAACCGTTAATAAACCTATCATTGGTTTTACGCAACAGGTTTGCAAGCCAGTAAAGCACAAAACTGCCATTTTCTGAGTTTTGCCAGCAAAGCGGTGCGGCGGGTGTGGCTTAAACGCTCCCGGGGCGGCCGGATTCCCGATACCTTTTGAAACACATTCCGCTCTTGAACCGCAGGCTGCATCCGGTATCCTTATTGTTATGTTATAACATATTGGTGAACTGATGCGTCAGAGTGGATTACTTATGTCGCTGGGCGGACGGCTGAGCGTCGCCCTGCTGATCATCGCGCTGCTGGCTGTCGCGATATATTGGGGGATCAGCGCATGATCCGATTTAACGCACTGCGTGCAGGCTACCAGGGAGAGGGGGTCACCCCGGCGATCACGGGTCAGCTCGCAGCAGGCTCCATGACTGCACTGGTCGGTGCAAACGGCAGCGGGAAATCGACCCTGCTGAAAACCATTGCGGGTTTACTGCCGCCGGTAAGCGGACGCTGCGAACTGCAGGTGGCGCGCCGGGATATCGGCTGGCTGCCACAGCGCACCGAACTTGAGACCCGCTTTCCGCTGACGGTCTTCGAACTGGTCTCCATGGGGTGCTGGCCACGCTGCGGCTGGTTTGGCGGCATTAACCGGTCACTGCGGCGTGAAATCGGGCAGGCGCTGGAGGCGGTTCAGATGAGCGATTATGCGGACGCGCAACCGGCCACCCTCTCGGGCGGGCAGCTTCAGCGCGTCCTGTTTGCCCGGCTGATGCTACAGCGCAGCGCGCTCTGGCTGCTGGATGAACCCTTTAACGGCATAGACAGCCAGACGGTTACCCTGCTGATGTCGATTCTGGAGCAGCAGCAGCAGGCAGGCACCACCCTGCTGGTAGTGCTGCATGACCGCCCGCTGGTGGCGCGTTACTTCAGTAACGTCCTGTCGATGGATGAACATCATCTCAGCGATACCTTCCGGTCCGATGTCCTGGCACGGAGTCGAGCCTCGTGACCCTGATTCAGCCTTTTATCGAATTTGGCTTTATGCGGCGAGCGCTGGTGGCCTGCCTGGCGCTCGCCGTCAGTGCCACGCCACTCGGTGTGTTCCTTTCGCTGCGTCGTATGAGCCTGATTGGTGACGCCTTATCCCATGCGGTGCTGCCGGGTGCGGCCATTGGCTATCTGATCTCCGGCCTCTCCCTGGTGGCCATGGGTATCGGCGGCCTGATTGCCGGGCTGGCGGTCGCGCTGCTCTCTGGCGCAGTCAGTCGCTACACGCCATTGAAAGAGGATGCCAGCTTTGCCGGATTCTATCTTGGATCACTGGCGCTGGGCGTCACGCTGGTTTCATTGCGCGGCTCAAGCGTGGATCTGCTGCACGTTCTGTTTGGCTCACTGCTGGCGGTCGACAACGCGGCGCTGTTGCTGGTCGGTGGCATCGCGGCCTTTACGCTGATCATGCTGGCGGTTATCTATCGCCCGCTGGTCATCGATGCCTTTGACGGTGACTTTCTGCGGGCGCAGGGGAAATGGAGCGCGCCGCTGGTGCATGGCCTGTTTTTAATGCTGGTGGTGCTGAACCTGGTCGCGGGCTTTCAGGTGCTGGGCACGCTGATGTCGGTGGGTTTAATGATGTTACCCGCTGCCAGCGCCCGTTTCTGGAGCCGTCATCTTGCGGCGATGCTGGCCATCGCCATCTTCATGGCAACCCTCTCTGCGCTGGCGGGCCTGATGCTTTCCTGGCACTTTTCGCTGCCGGCCGGCCCCGCCGTGGTGCTGAGCGCCGCCATGCTCTTCTTTCTCTCGATTCTGACAGGACCGTGCGGCGGAATTTTACGCCGCCATTAATCTCAAGGGGTATCTATGAAAAAATTACCGGTTAGTCTGGCGCTCGCTGCGCTGTTCGCCACGCCGCTGGCGATGGCAAAAACCGTAGACGTTGTCGCCAGCTTTACCGTGCTGGCAGACATCGTCAGCCAGGTGGGAGGTGATCATGTGAAGGTGAAAAGTCTGGTAGGGCCGGATGGCGATCCCCATACGTTTGAACCGACGCCGCAGGACAGCCAGGCGCTGGCAAAAGCGGATCTGGTCTTTGTCAGCGGGCTGGGACTGGAAGGGTGGATGGACCGCCTGGTCAGCGCTTCCGGTTATCACGGTCAGCCGGTGGTCGCCTCTGCGGGTGTCACCACGCGCAGCATGGAAGAGGAGGGCAAAACCATCACCGATCCGCACGCCTGGAACAGCATGCAGAACGGCGTGATCTATGCGACCAACGTGATGAATGCGCTGGTCAAAGCCGACCCCGAGGATGCTGCGGCGATCCGTCAGCGCGGACAGAATTACATTCAGCAGTTACAGGCGCTGGATAGCTGGGCAAAGACGGCGTTTGATAAAATTCCTGTGGAGAAGCGGAAGGTGCTGACCAGCCATGATGCCTTTGGCTACTTTGGCCAGCGCTATGGCGTGACGTTCCTGGCGCCCGTCGGGTTCTCTACCGAAGCAGAAGCGAGTGCCAGCAACGTCGGTGATCTGATCACCCAGCTGAAACAGCAGCACATCACCCGCTATTTCATTGAGAACCAGACCGATCCGCGTCTGGTTAAACAGATCGCCAGCGCTACGGGAGCGGAGCCGGGCGGTGAGCTCTATCCGGAGGCGTTGTCTCCGGCTTCTGGTCCGGCACCGACCTATCAGGCTGCCTTTAAGCACAACGTGAACGCCATGCTGAAGAGCATGCAGTAAGCATAAAGGCCGGGCAAGCCCGGCCAGTCATCACGACACACACTAGCGTTTCTTCTTTCTTCCCTGTACGGCTTTAAAGCGCGGATTCGTTTTGCAGATGACGTAAATACGCCCCTTGCGACGAACCACCCTGCAATCCCGATGGCGATTTTTTGCGGAACGCAGCGAGCTTAATACCTGCATGACCCTCTCCTCTATTTACGACCCAGGAAGCGCCCGAAGCGCTGGTTAAAGCGCGCGGTGCTGCCCTCTTTAGCGAAATCTTTCTGTTTACCGGTGTAGAAAACGTGTGAAGCCGACGACACATCCAGCGTGACGTAGGGCAGCGTTTCACCTTCAAACTCTACGGTGCGGTCGGTTTTAATGGTTGAGCCGATCTTGTAGTAAACGTCAGCTGAGGTGTCATGGAAGACCACCGGGCGATAGTGAGGATGGATATTAGCTTTCATAATGCACACCTATGTAATGTTATAATATAACAATATTATGCGCCGCTGCGGAACGGAATGCAACGTCTGCTGATGGCAGAAAGGCGAGGGGAAGAGGAGGGCGAAACTGAAGGGTAAAAAAAAGGCCGCTTGCGCGGCCTCAGAGGTGTTACTGCTTAGTGAGTCTGGTTGTGCTCAACCGGCTCAGCGCTGCGCGGTTCCTCTTTGTGCTTACTGAAGCGGCGGCGAACCACCACGAAGAACACCGGAACAAAGAAGATAGCCAGCGCGGTCGCGGTAACCATGCCGCCGATAACGCCGGTACCTACAGCGTTCTGCGAACCGGAACCGGCACCGGTACTGATCGCCAGCGGCAGTACCCCGAGAATAAACGCCAGTGACGTCATCAGGATCGGACGCAGACGCATACGACAGGCTTCCAGCGACGATTCCACCAGGCCTTTGCCCTCTTTATCCATCAAATCTTTAGCAAATTCGACGATAAGGATGGCGTTCTTCGCCGAGAGGCCAATGGTTGTCAGTAACCCCACCACAAAGTAGACGTCGTTACTCAGGCCACGCAGGGTGGTGAAGATCAGCGCACCGATAACCCCCAGCGGAACCACCAGCATAACCGCGAACGGAATCGACCAGCTCTCATACAGGGCGGCGAGACACAGGAAGACCACAATCAGCGAGATGGCATAGAGCGCAGGCGCCTGGTTACCCGACAGACGTTCCTGGTAAGACATGCCCGTCCAGTCATAGCCGATACCCGCAGGCAGTTTCTCCGCCAGCTGCTCCATCAGATCCATGGCCGCACCGGAGCTCTTACCTGGCGCAGCCTGACCCAGGATTTCCATCGCAGGCAGACCGTTGTAACGCTCAAGACGCGGTGAACCATACTGCCACTTCGCCGTCGAGAAGGCGGAGAAAGGCACCATCGTTCCGTTGCTGTTGCGCACGTACCATTTGCCGATATCGTCCGGCAGCATACGGGAGTCCGCTTTACCCATGACGTAAACTTTCTTCACGCGACCACGGTCGATGAAGTCATTGACGTAGGAGCCACCCCAGGAGGCCGCGAGCGTGGTGTTGATATCGCTTAACGATACGCCCAGCGCCTGTGCTTTTTCCTGATCGATGATCAGCTTGTACTGCGGCGTATCTTCGAGACCGTTAGGACGCACACCCACCAGGGTGTCAGGATGCTGGGCAATCATGCCGAACAGCTGATTACGCGCTTCGGTCAGTTTTTCGTGGCCCAGGTTGGCCTGGTCAATCAGCTCAAAGTCGAAGCCGGTGGCGTTACCCAGTTCGATAATGGCTGGCAGGTTGAAGGGGATGACCATCGCATCTTTGATGGCACCCAGCGCCTTCATCGCACGCCCGGCAATCGCCGGTACCTTCATGTCGCTGCTGGTTCGCTCATCCCACGGCTTGAGGCTGACGAAAGCAATACCGGTGTTCTGTCCGCGACCGGCAAAACCGAAGCCGTTAACGGTAAACACCGATTTAACCGTGTCTTTCTCCTGCGTCAGGAAGTAGTCGGTGACCTGATCCAGCACTTTCTGGGTACGTTCCTGCGTAGCGCCCGCAGGCAGCTGCGCCTGAGCCAGCAGTAATCCCTGGTCCTCTTCCGGCAGGAATGAAGAGGGCAGACGCATGAACAGATACGCCATGCCGACCACGATGACCAGGTAGATCACCATATAACGGCCGGTGCTGCGAATGATGTGGCCAACGCTGTCGACATAGTGATTGGTACTTTTGTCGAACATCCGGTTAAACCAGCCGAAGAAGCCGGTCGTTTTACCGTGACCGTCTTTTTTCACCGGCTTAAGTATGGTGGCGCAGAGTGCCGGGGTCAGAATCAGGGCAACCAGCACCGACAGTGCCATGGCTGACACAATGGTGATCGAGAACTGGCGGTAAATCACACCGGTCGAACCACCAAAGAACGCCATCGGGATAAATACCGCGGCCAGCACCAGCGCGATACCGACCAGCGCACCCTGAATCTGCTCCATAGAACGCCTGGTCGCCTCTTTTGGCGGCAAGCCCTCTTCCTGCATTACGCGCTCAACGTTCTCCACTACCACGATGGCGTCATCCACCAGCAGGCCGATAGCCAGCACCATCCCGAACAGCGTCAGGGTGTTTATCGAGTAGCCAAAAATGCTGATGATGGCGAAGGTGCCGAGCAACACCACCGGCACGGCGATAGTCGGAATCAGCGTCGCGCGGAAGTTCTGCAGGAACAGGTACATGACCAGGAACACCAGCACGATGGCTTCAGCCAGCGTTTTCACCACTTCGAAAATAGAGATCTTAACGAATGGGGTGGTGTCATACGGATAAACCACTTTCATTCCGGCCGGGAAGGTAGACTGCATCTTCGCCAGTTCCGCTTTCACCGCATTCGCGGTATCCAGGGCGTTGGCGCCGGTTGCCAGTTTGATACCGATACCGGACGCGGGCCGGCCGTTATAACGGGCAATGATCTCGTAGTTTTCTGCACCGAGTTCGATTTTTGCCACGTCACGCAGGCGAACCTGTGAACCATCCTCATTCACTTTCAGCAGGATTTTGCCGAACTCATCGGTCGAGGTCAGGCGGGTCTGCGCAATGATAGAGGCGTTAAGCTGCTGTCCCGGCACCGGCGGTGTCCCGCCTAACTGACCGGCGGCAACCTGGGCGTTCTGCGTGTTCAGCGCGCTGATCACGTCAACCGGCGTCAGGTTGTAGTTATTGAGCTTGTGCGGGTCCATCCAGATACGCATCGCATACTGCGCACCAAACACCTGGGTATCACCGACACCTTTGGTACGGCTCAGCGGATCTTTAATGGTCGAGGAAATATAATCAGAAATATCATTCTGAGTCATATTGTCATCGTCGCTGATGAAGCCGGCGACCATCAGGAAGCTGCTGGAGGATTTTTTAACCTGAATCCCCTGTTGCTGAACTTCCTGCGGCAGCAGTGGCATCGCCAGCTGCAGTTTGTTCTGCACCTGAACCTGCGCGATGTCTGCATCCGTGCCTGACTCAAAGGAGATGGTCAGGGTCAGGGTACCGGATGAGTCACTGCTCGAGGACATATACATCAGTCCATCGATACCGTTCATATTCTGCTCAATGACCTGGGTCACCGTGTCCTGCAGCGTTTTCGCATCCGCACCAGGGTAAGAGGCCTGAATCTCAATCGCCGGCGGCGCAACATTGGGATATTGCTCGATCGGGAGTTTGAGAATCGACAGCGCACCGGCCAGCATGATGATGATGGCGAGCACCCACGCAAAGATGGGGCGATCGATAAAGAACTTAGCCATGAATCAACGGCTCCTGTTATGACGATGACTTGTCAGACTGCGGCTTAGAATCGGGTGCCGCTTTCGCATCGTCTGAGACTTCTTGTGGGGTAACCTGTGCGCCCGGCTTGGCTCGCTGCAGACCTGTGCTGATCACACGTTCACCCGCTTTAACGCCGTCGGTGACTAACCATTTGTCGCCAATCGCCTGTGAGGTCGTGACCTGACGCGATTCAACTTTGTTGTCTGCGCCGACCACCATGACCGTCGCCTGGCCTGTTGGCGTGCGGGTGACCGCCTGCTGTGGAACCAGCAACGCATTCGGATTGGTCCCTTCCTCCAGACGCGCGCGCACAAACATGCCCGGTAACAGGGTATGGTCCGGGTTCGGGACAATGGCACGCAGGGTGATGGAGCCGGTGGTCTCATCGACGGTGACGTCAGAGAACTCCAGTGTTCCCTTCTGCGCAAAAGTGTTGCCGTTCTGCATCAGCAGGGTCACGCTGGCTTTGCCATCGGTCTGCTTCAGCTGACCTGACTCCAGCTCTGAACGTAAGCGCATGAAATCTTCGCTCGACTGGGTCACATCGACATACATCGGGTCAAGCTGTTGCACGGTCGCCAGCGCGGTGGTCTGGGCGCTTTGAACCAGCGCACCCTCGGTGACTGACGATTTGCCGATGCGGCCGCTGATAGGGGAGGTGACTTTGGTGTAGGCCAGATTAATGCGGGCCGTTTCCACGTTAGCTTTTGCCACCTGGACCGCTGCGTCATTCTGCGCAGCCGTGGCAACCGCCGTGTCGTAATCCTGCTGACTGATATATTTCGTGCCGAGCAGTGGCTTGTAACGCTTAACGGTCAGCTGAGCGATACGGGCGTTGGCCTGTGCCTGGGTTAAATCGCCTTTCGCGCTGTCATAAGCAGCCTGATAGGTGGCCGGGTCGATCTGATAGAGAGACTGACCGGCTTTGATATCACTGCCTTCAATAAAGTTACGCTTGAGAATGATACCGGAAACCTGCGGACGCACTTCAGCCACGCGATAGGCTGAGGTACGGCCTGGAAGTTCAGTCGAAATTTTCAGGGGTTCAGTTTTCAGGGTCACGACACCCACTTCTGGCGGTTGCTGGGCGGCTTGTTCGGATTTATTATTGTCACATCCTGTTAACAAAAAGCTGCCTGATAGCATCAGGACGGCCGCCAGAGGCGATAATCCTCTGATTTTATTCATAAATAAACCTCTAGTGTCCGATATCAATTGGTCAATGGATCACAAACTGAAAAACCCATTGCTGTGTCAAGTCGCAGGTCGTGCTATGGTACATACATTCACAAATGTATGTAAACTTACCCGTTTGTAAAAAAAGCCCCCTATGGCACGAAAAACCAAAGCGCAAGCACTTGAAACGCGGCATCAAATTCTTGATGCCGCCCTTGTTCTGTTTTCGCAGCAGGGCGTCTCAGCCACGTCTCTGGCCGATATTGCAACCGCTGCCAGTGTGACGCGCGGGGCAATCTACTGGCACTTCAAAAATAAAGCCGATCTCTTACATGAAATATGGCTTCGTTGTGATGCCGGTCTGGATGATGTGGAACTTGAGTATCAGACAAAATACCCTGGTGATCCACTCTCTGTGTTGCGTGCAATGCTGGTCTATATCTTTGAAGCGACAGCAAAGGATCCTCAGCGCCGCGCCTTAATGGAGATCATTTTCCACAAATGCGAATTTGTTGGCGAAATGTCGGCGATGAAGAGTATGCAGCAGAGCCTGTTGCTGGAGTGCTATGACAAAATCGAAGATGTCCTGCGTCAGTGTATTGAAGCGGAACAGCTTCCGGGCACGCTCAGCACGCGGCAGGCCGCCATTATTCTGCGTGGGTATGTCAACGGCATGATGGAAAGCTGGCTGTTCGCGCCAGAAAGCTTTGATTTAGCCGCCGACGCACCGACGCTGGTGAATGCCTTTATCGATATGCTGTGCCTCAGCCCGACGCTGACCGCCCGCCATTAATCGGGCTGACGGTCGCGTTTGTTCTCGAAGTCGCGCTGCACCATGGCCAGCGCTGAGAGCACCGTCTCCACCGGCAGTTGATGCTCTTCCAGCAGCTGAATCAGATCGACGGCCAGTTTGACGTCGTCAGGAGCATTTTCCAGTGACATCGCTTCTCCTATATACGTAATCGGGCCACGACCAGCAACATCAGCAGCGCACCTGCAATGGCCATCCCCAGCGCGCCGATGTGCACCGTGGCCAGTGAACCCAGTTCAAAGTACGTCGCAATATAGCCGCCAATCAGGGCGCCGATCATCGACAGTGTCAGGGTGGCCACCAGCCCGCCAGGGCGTCCCGGCAGCAGCAGACGTTTCAGCAACCCCAGCAGCAGCCCGCATAACAGCCAGGTGAATAAGCCCATTGTTCTTCTCCGCGCAGAATCACACCCAGTATAGAAGCGCTTTTGTCGCGCTGCGTTTTATTCGCTGCCGCGCAGTGAGGCCGCCCACTCCACCGAGTGAATCGCCTGACGGCAGCGAGCCAGCCGACCCTCTAACGTTTCCAGCTCCTGCTTCAGCTGCTGCTGAATCATCAGGGTTTCCGCCAGGGCCAGACGCTGCTCACGCTGATCGATCATCGCCAGCAGACGCCGTTCAAATTCACGGTACTCCTGATATTTTGTCGGGGCGGGTCCCTGCACCGGCTGTTCACGTCGCAGACGCAACTGCTGGGTACCCACCTCACGTTGCAGAGCCGCAATCTGATCGACCAGGCGTTCCGCCAGCCAGCGGCTGCGAGACAGATCCTGGCTGCTGTCGCACAGACGGGCGAAATTCAGCTCCACTTCCTGCAGATAATCCGCCAGCCGGGTGCCTTTGGTGTGGAACAGCTGGCTGTCAAAACGTGGCAGGCGGCAGACGCCGTCCGGGTGACGTGCCAGGGTCTCACGCAGGGTGAGAATAAGCTGCTGCAATCGCTGCTGAATAGCGATCGCCCTCATCGCGGCACGCTCAACTGTGCTAACGTAAGCAGATGAAGAAAGAGCTGGGCGGCATTTATGCAACGCATTCTGTTATTAACCCTCGGCTGGCTGGCCATTGTGCTGGGAACGCTGGGCATTGTATTACCTTTATTACCTACCACGCCATTCATGCTGCTGGCAGCCTGGTGTTTCGCCCGCTCATCGCCGCGCTTTCATCACTGGCTGCTGTGGAAATCGCCTTTTGGCCGCTATCTGCGCCACTGGCAGCAGCATCGCGCCATGCCGCCGGGTGCCAAAGTGCGTGCCATCTGTCTGATCGTGGCGACCTTTAGCCTCTCCCTGTTTCTGGTGCACCAGGTCTGGGTTCGCGTCATGCTGCTGATCATGCTGGCCGCACTGCTGCTGTTTATGTGGCGGATTCCGGTGGTGGCAGAAACAGCGGACGCACCGCCACCACCCGGATAAAGTTGCAATTAGCCGGTCATTTGCTTAGATTTGGGCGTCTTCGTGCGTGGCTTCCCTTTGTGAATTAACTTCCGCTGAGCCTTTTACCAGGTATTAGCGCTTTTGAAGCTGCGCGAAACAGAATTTTTTACCAGGCGTATCATCATGACCGACACTGCGCAGCAGCTTGAATTCATTAAAAACAGCATCAAAAGCATCCCCGATTATCCTAAGCCAGGCATCCTGTTCCGCGATGTCACCAGCCTGCTGGAAGATCCCAAAGCCTATGCCGCGTCGATTGCGCTGCTGGTTGAGCGTTACCGTAATAAAGGCATCACCAAAGTGGTCGGCACGGAAGCGCGCGGTTTCCTGTTTGGCGCACCGGTGGCGCTGGGCCTCGGCGTCGGTTTTGTACCGGTACGTAAGCCGGGCAAACTGCCTCGTGAAACCTACAGCGAAGCCTATGAGCTGGAGTACGGCACCGATCAGCTGGAACTGCACAAAGATGCCATTCAGCCTGGCGACGTGGTGCTGGTGGTCGATGACCTGCTGGCGACCGGCGGCACGATCGAAGCGACAGTGAAACTGATTCGTCGTGCAGGCGGTGAAGTGAAAGACGCGGCGTTCATCATTAATCTGTTCGACCTGACCGGTGAATCGCGTCTGACTGCCCTGGGCGTTGAGAGCTACAGCCTGGTTAAATTCCCCGGCCACTAAGCCACTCTTCCGGCCTTGCTCCCACGCGAGGCCGTCACGCCCCTGGCGTCAAGATAACGAGTGCCAGGCAAAAGCGTAGCTGATAGACTACTGCAATCTTATACAGGGGTTGCAGAGCGTCTGCGCTCATCTTTCCATCCAACTTCGTCGAATCCACATGAGCTATCAGGTACTTGCGCGAAAATGGCGTCCCCAGGCTTTTGCTGATGTTGTCGGTCAGGAACATGTTCTGACCGCGCTGGCGAATGGATTGTCTCTGGGACGCATCCATCATGCTTATCTCTTCTCCGGCACCCGCGGCGTCGGGAAAACCACCATTGCGCGTCTGCTGGCCAAAGGCCTTAACTGCGAAACCGGTATCACCGCGACACCCTGTGGTCAGTGTGACAACTGCCGGGAAATCGAGCAGGGCCGCTTTGTCGATCTGATCGAGATTGACGCCGCATCACGCACCAAAGTTGAAGACACCCGCGATCTGCTCGACAACGTGCAGTACGCCCCGGCGCGTGGCCGCTTCAAAGTCTATCTGATCGATGAAGTGCACATGCTGTCACGTCACAGCTTCAATGCGCTGTTAAAGACGCTGGAAGAGCCGCCTTCACACGTTAAGTTTTTACTGGCCACGACCGATCCGCAGAAACTGCCGGTGACCATCCTTTCGCGCTGTCTGCAGTTTCACCTCAAGGCGCTGGATGTCGATCAAATCCGTCAGCAGCTTGAGCATGTCCTGAAGCAGGAACAGATTGAGAGTGAAACCCGTGCGCTGCAACTCCTGGCACGGGCTGCCGATGGCAGTATGCGCGATGCGCTGAGCCTCACTGACCAGGCCATTGCCATGGGGCAGGGGGCGGTGACCAGCAGCACGGTCAGCGTCATGCTTGGCACGCTGGATGATGAGCAGCCGCTGGGGCTGCTGGAGGCGCTGGTCGAGGGTGACGGTCAGCAGGTGATGAACCTGCTGAGTCAGGCGGCGTCTCGCGGCGTCGAGTGGGAGGCGCTGCTGGTAGAAATGCTGCGCCTGCTGCATCAGATTGCGATGGTGCAACTGCTGCCCGCCTCACTCAACGATGATGACGAGAGCAGCGCGCTTCGTTTGCGGGAACTGGCCCGGGTGGTGCCGCCCGCCGATCTGCAGCTCTACTATCAGACCCTGCTGATGGGGCGCAAGGATCTGCCGATTGCGCCCGACCGCCGCATGGGGGTGGAGATGACGCTGCTGCGTGCACTGGCGTTTCATCCGAAAGCCGCCGTGGCGGAACCCATTGCGCGTCCCGCATTAACCGAGCAGATGTCACCAGTAGCCCCGGCACAGCGATCGGCTGCGGGATCGACATCAGCGGCACCAGCCGCCCGACAACCGGCCACGCCGTCACCGGCCGCTGCGACACCGCCGCAGACGGCACAGCTGCAGCCAGCCGCAACGCCGGAGCCGGTTGCCGCGCAGCCACAGATGGCGGCACCCGACGCGGAGCCACCGCGTTCGTCACCGCCCGATGTCGCACCGGACAGCCCGCTGTCGAGTTCCACCAGCCAGCTCCTGCAGGCGCGCACTCAGTTGCTGCGTCAGGGAGCGAACAAACCAAAAAAGAGTGAGCCGGCGGCGCCAGGTGCGCGGCCGGCCAACTCCGCGCTGGAGCGGCTGGCTTCCGTTACCGAGCGCAGTCAGCAGCGGATCCGCGATCGCGAGCCTGCCGCGCCTGTAAAAGAGGAAGCGTACCGCTGGAAGGCGGTAAATCAGACGGAGGAAGTGGCGGAGCCGGTGGCGACGCCAAAGGCCTTGCGTTCTGCACTGGAGCATGAGAAAACCCCTGAGCTGGCGGCGCGTCTGGCGGAAGAGGCGCAGCAGCGCGATCCCTGGGCCGCAGAAATCGCTCTCCTGCCGCTGCCGAAGCTGGTACAGCAGCTGGCCTTAAACGCGTGGAAAGAGGTGACCGAAAGCGGCGTCTGCCTGCATCTGCGCAGCAGCCAGCGGCATCTTAATTCAGCGTCGGCGCAGCAGGTGTTAAGCGAGGCGCTGAGTCAGCACGCCGGGCAGAGAGTTGAACTCTCGGTAGTTGAAGACGATAATTCATCGGTGTTGACGCCACTGGAGTGGCGTCAGGCCATTTACGAAGAGAAACTGGCGCAGGCGCGTCAGTCTATCACCTGTGATACCCACATCCAGACGCTACAGCGATTTTTCGATGCCGATCTGGATGAGGAGAGTATCCGACCTGTTTGAACACGCTGCTGCTATCGTCACGATAGCGTTGTAGCCTTAGCTGAGAGAGAAAACTATGTTTGGTGGTAAAGGCGGATTGGGCAACCTGATGAAACAGGCCCAGCAGATGCAGGACAAAATGGCCAAAGTTCAGGAAGAGATCGCCGCGCTTGAAGTGACCGGTGAGTCCGGTGCTGGCCTGGTAAAAGTCACCATTAACGGCGCGCATAACTGCCGTCGCGTGGAAATCGATCCCAGCCTGCTGGAAGATGATAAAGACATGCTGGAAGATCTGGTTGCCGCAGCGTTCAACGACGCCGCACGTCGCATTGACGAAACCCAGAAAGAGAAGATGGCTTCTGTCTCTTCAGGCATGCAGCTGCCGCCAGGCTTTAAGATGCCATTCTGATGCAAACCAGCCCACTGCTTGAATCATTGATGGAGTCGCTGCGCTGTCTGCCCGGCGTGGGGCCAAAGTCGGCTCAGCGCATGGCGTTTCAGCTGCTGCAGCGCGATCGCAGCGGGGGCATGCGGCTGGCACAGGCGCTGACCCGGGCGATGTCGGAAATTGGTCACTGTGCCGATTGCCGCACCTTCACCGAGCAGGAAATCTGCACGATCTGCGCCAACCCACGGCGTCAGCAGAACGGTCAGATTTGCGTGGTGGAAAGCCCGGCGGATATCCACGCCATTGAGCAGACCGGCCAGTTTGGCGGTCGCTACTTTGTCCTGATGGGCCATCTCTCGCCGCTCGACGGGATCGGTCCGGCCGATATCGGTCTGGATCGTCTGGAGCAGCGTCTGGAGAGTGAAACCCTGCAGGAAGTGATCCTCGCCACCAACCCGACGGTGGAAGGTGAGGCGACCGCAAACTATATCGCGGAGCTCTGTGGCCAGTATGGCGTCAGCGCCAGCCGAATCGCGCACGGCGTGCCGGTGGGCGGTGAGCTGGAGATGGTCGATGGCACCACGCTCTCCCATTCACTGGCGGGTCGCCAGAAGTTTAAATTTTAATCACTTGCCGGTGTTGTGACAGACACCGGCTTGAAAATCCCCCCGTCATCCCCACATCAACCTCAACGTTTGTTCAACCTGTTTTGTTGAGGTAGCAATGACCATGAAAGGACAAGAGACCCGTGGCTTTCAGTCGGAAGTAAAACAACTTCTGCACCTGATGATCCATTCCCTCTATTCAAACAAAGAGATTTTCCTGCGTGAGCTGATCTCCAACGCCTCGGATGCGGCAGACAAACTGCGCTTCCGCGCCCTGTCAGATTCCAGCCTGTATGAAGGTGATGGCGAGCTGCACGTTCGTCTCTCTGTTGATAAGGACAACCGTACCCTGACGCTGAGCGACAACGGTATCGGTATGCGTCGTGATGAGGTGATTGAGAACCTCGGGACTATCGCCAAATCAGGCACCAAATCTTTCCTTGAATCCCTGGGTTCTGACCAGGCGAAAGACAGCCAGCTGATCGGTCAGTTTGGTGTGGGCTTCTACTCCGCCTTTATCGTGGCGGATAAAGTGACCGTGCGCACCCGTGCCGCGGGCGCCTCAGCCGATGAAGGGGTTTTCTGGGAGTCAGCAGGCGAGGGTGAATATACCCTGGCGGAGATTGAGAAAGCCGACCGCGGGACCGAGATCACCCTGCATCTGCGCGAAGGCGAAGATGAGTTCCTGGATGTCTGGCGCGTTCGCAACATCATCAGCAAGTACTCCGATCACATCGCGCTGCCGGTTGAGATCGAAAGCAAAGATGAAGAGAGCGACACGACGCACTGGGAGAAGATCAACAAAGCCCAGGCGCTTTGGACCCGCAACAAATCTGATATCAGCGATGAAGAGTACAACGAGTTCTACAAGCACATTGCCCACGACTTCAGCGATCCGGTCGCGTGGAGCCACAACCGGGTGGAAGGTAAGCAGGAATATACCAGCCTGCTCTACATTCCGGCGCGTGCGCCGTTCGATATGTGGAACCGCGATCAGAAGCATGGCCTGAAACTCTATGTACAGCGCGTCTTTATCATGGATGACGCTGAGCAGTTTATGCCGAACTACCTGCGCTTTGTACGTGGCCTGATTGACTCCAGCGATCTGCCGCTGAACGTCTCCCGTGAGATCCTGCAGGACAGCCGCGTCACGCAGAGCCTGCGCGGTGCGCTGACCAAACGTACCCTGCAGATGCTGGAAAAACTGGCGAAAGATGACAGTGAGAAGTATCAGACCTTCTGGAAAGAGTTCGGTCTGGTGCTGAAAGAGGGGCCGGCAGAAGATCACGCGAATCAGGAAGCGATCGCGAAGCTGCTGCGTTTCGCGACCACCCAGAGCGACGGCGCGGCACAGACCGTTTCGCTGGAAGATTACGTCAGCCGCATGGTGGAAGGTCAGGAGAAGATTTACTACATCACTGCTGACAGCTATGCCGCTGCCAAGAGCAGCCCGCATCTGGAGCTGTTCCGCAAAAAAGGCATTGAGGTGCTGCTGCTCTCCGATCGCATAGACGAATGGATGATGAGCTACCTCACCGAGTTTGACGGGAAAACCTTCCAGTCAGTGAGCAAAGCGGACGAGTCGCTGAGCAAGCTGGCCGATGAAGAGACCGAAGAGCAGAAAGAGGCGGAAAAAGCGCTGGAGCCGTTTGTTGAGCGGGTGAAAAATCTGCTGGGTGAGCGCGTGAAAGAAGTACGTCTGACTCACCGTCTGACCGACACACCCGCCATTGTCACGACCGACGCCAACGAGATGACCACGCAGATGGCGAAGCTGTTTGCCGCGGCCGGACAAGAGGTGCCGGAAGTGAAATACCTGTTCGAAATTAACCCGGATCACCCGCTGGTGAAACGTGTTGCCGATACTCAGGATGAAGCACGCTTCGGTGAGTGGGTTGAGCTGCTGCTGGATCAGGCACTGCTGGCAGAGCGCGGCACGCTGGACGATCCAAACCAGTTTATCCGTCGCATGAATCAGCTGCTGACGGCTTAAACGTTAACGGGGCGGCGATTTTAATGGCCTGACGCGGATTGTGCAGCGCTGGCTCAGGGAGCATACGCCCTACGCAAAGACGCAAACGCCGCCATCCCTGGCGGGCTCAGCGCGGGCCATCCATGGCCCGCTATGCTTTGCTCCTGGCGTATGCTCCCATCGCTTTAGCTCTGGTGTCGTCTGCCTGACCGTGTTCCCTGTGCGGGCTCGATCTGACAGCAGGGCAGTTCAGAGCAGAGTCAACAACATCAAGCCGGTGATCATCACCGGCTTTTTTTATGGCTGTGCGGCATCCCGCAGCCAGTCCCGAAACAGGGTGATCTCGCTGTCGTCACGGCGACTCTGCTTCGTCATCATCCATGTTGCCCGATCGGTCGGGACAAAGCCGAGTGGGGCGATCAGCGATCCCTCCTCCAGCTCCCGCCGAACCAGCAGACGCGGCGCCATCAGCACGCCCAGACCACTGCGTGCCGCCTGAATAGCCAGCGTCAGCGTCTCAAAGTGCTTACCGCTGCTGAAACGGCCGCTGACCCCTGCCTTTGAGGCCCACTCTGACCAGGCGTGGAGACGGGTATCCGCATGCAGCAACGGCATTGCCGATAAATCTTCGCCCACCCGCAGCTGTGAAGCGAAATGCGGGGCGCAGAGCGGTCCGATCTCATCCTCGCTCACCAGCATCGCGTCAATATCGGGTTCAGGTGACTCGCTATGGCTGAGGATCAGCACATCCACATGCTCGCTGCGCAGTTGAGGAACCTGAGCCAGCGGCTGAAAGTGAACCTCAATCTCCGGATAGCGCTGATAAAAGCTGGAGATGCGGGGGATCAGCCATTGCGATAAAAAACTGGGGGCACAGGAGATGCGAATCTGCTGAAGCAGACCGGTGCGGATATTTTCACAGCTGCTGCGTAATTCACTGAATGCCTGCTGACAGCTCAGCAGCAGACGGTCGCCATGTGCCGTCAGCTTTACGCGGCCATTGGTGCGGACAAACAGCGGTTTGCCCATCCAGCTCTCCAGCTGGCGAATCTGATGGCTGATAGCACTGTGCGTGACGTGCAGATGTTCAGCCGCCACGCTGAAGCTGCTGTGCAAGGCTGCCTGGTGGAAATAGTGCAGCGCTCTCAGTGGCGGCAGTCCGTTCATCCTTATCCCCTGTGCAAAAATCTAACAGGGATTGTCAATTTATATCATTTTAAAGTCCAGCCGCATTGGCCTACTCTACAGGACAAATTCTGGCGGGTTGACTCATCCTTATATCTGTGATTTTTCACAGATATTCCGCCTGGCTTCACCTGCGTTCACGCCACACTATTATTCAAGCGAGACTGCCATGGCAAACGGCCCTTTATCCTCTGAAACGTCTGAAGAGGCGCGTCATCGGTTGCGCCTGGCGCTGTCACGTTATTATAAACTTGAGCAGTTTGACCTCTTCTTTACCCCCTCACTGCATGTGGCTCAGGTGCTGCTCTCTCAGCTGTTTCTGCGCCAGGAGCAGACGCGCAATCAGACCCGCTACGCCTCACACTATCCGGTTACCGAACTCAGCGTTCTGCCCGCGATCCCCCTGATAGCCGGTAACATCACGCTGGTGCCGCACGTCGATTTACCGGATGGCCGGGTGCGCCCGCTGCGGGAGTGCCAGCGCCACGGCGTGACGGAAGCGAGCGAGAGCTTCGCCAGCGTGCTGCATCACAAACTGATCGACGAAGCCCGTCTGTTTGTGACCCGACTGGATCGGCATGCGGAGATCTGCAGCGATCTGGTGCTGGTGGCGCTAAGAACGCACAACTTCAGCACCCTGGTACGCAGTGAGCTGCGTCTGTTTGAACAGGGGCTGGCGCTGCCCGCCATCGACGAGGCGCTGCATCGCCTCAACGATCCGCAGTGGCGGCCTTACAATGCCGCCACCGTCGATGCGCTTTCACTTTCAGGGCCGCTGTCGCTCAACTCCAGCCATCAGCCCGGTCTTCCCTTTGCCAGCTTTACGCTCCCGGCACCGCTGTTCGCCAGGCTGTCGGACGCCGATGACGTGGTGAAGTGGCCGCAGCAGGCGCGGCTGCAGCTGAATGCCAACGTGCGCGGCAGCGGTAAAAAAAGCGTGAATATGACCCATTATCTGAGCCGCCGGCTGCAGTATTTGCTCGGCACCGGCATGAAATCTGAAAAAGCGTCAGGCAGACCAGCCGGGTCTGGTTTCGCGCCATAAAGCCAGTAAAGTAGCCCTGAGCGATCCGCGCCCTTCCTTGTGATGAGCGGGTCATAATGGTATGTTCTTCGCCTTCAAGATAGATCAATGCGATTCGCAAGGGGATTTACGCAATGCGTATTATTCTGCTCGGAGCTCCGGGCGCAGGTAAGGGGACTCAGGCCCAATTCATCATGGAGAAGTACGGCATTCCGCAAATCTCCACTGGCGACATGTTGCGTGCAGCAGTGAAAGCAGGCAGCGAGTTGGGCAACCAGGCGAAAGCCATCATGGATGCTGGCAAACTGGTGACCGATGAGCTGGTGATTGCGCTGGTTAAAGAGCGTATCACCCAGGAAGATTGCAAAAACGGTTTCCTGCTGGACGGTTTCCCGCGCACCATTCCTCAGGCGGATGCAATGAAAGAAGCCGGGATCACCGTTGATCACGTGCTGGAGTTCGCTGTACCGGACGAACTGATCGTCGAACGTATCGTAGGTCGTCGCGTGCATGCGCCGTCAGGCCGCGTCTATCACGTCACCTTCAATCCACCGAAAGTGGAAGGCAAAGATGATGTGACCGGTGAAGAGCTCACCACGCGCAAAGACGATCAGGAAGAGACCGTGCGTAAGCGTCTGGTGGAATACCATGAGATGACCGCGCCGCTGATTGCTTACTACAGCAAAGAAGCGGAAGCGGGCAACACCGCCTATCACAAAATCGACGGCACCCGTAAGGTGTCCGAAGTGAGTGCTGAGCTGGCTAAGATTCTGGGCTAAGCTCACCGGGGCCGGGATTACCGGCCCCTTTTGCAGTAATTGCTTTTACCTCCCACTAATTCCGCTACAATTTCCCTGTTTTCACGCATCCCCGTTGTTATCAAGGAACTCCAATGAGGCAAGATAAGCCCGGCGTGTTACTGGTTAATTTAGGTACGCCAGACGCCCCTACCACACCTGCTGTTAAACGTTATCTGAAACAGTTTTTAAGCGATCCTCGCGTGGTCGATGCGCCGCGCTGGCTCTGGTGGCCGGTTCTCAATGCCGTCATTCTGCCGTTTCGCTCACCGCGTGTATCGAAGCTCTACGCTTCGGTCTGGATGGAAGGGGGATCGCCGTTGCTGGTCTATAGCCAGCGTCAGCGCGACGCCCTGGCGGCCCGCGTCGATATGCCGGTTGAACTGGGTATGAGCTACGGCAATCCCAGCCTGAAAAGCGCCGTGGATAAGCTGATGGCGCAGGGCGTGACCCGCCTGATTGTGCTGCCGCTCTATCCGCAATTCTCCTGCTCCACCGTGGCGGCGGTGTGGGATGGCCTGACCAGCGTCTTCAGAGCGTATCGCTCATTGCCTGAGGTGCAGTTTATCCGCGACTACGCCGAGCATCCGGCCTATATCGCCGCGCTGAAAGCCTCTGTCGAGCAATCCTTTGCGCGGCACGGTCAGCCCGATCTGCTGGTGTTATCCTTCCACGGCATTCCGCAGCGCTTTGCCAACGAAGGTGATGACTATCCGCAGCGCTGCGCGGATACCACAGCGGCCCTGGTGAAAGCGCTCGGCCTGCGTGAGGATCAGTACATGATGACCTTCCAGTCGCGTTTTGGCCGTGAGCCCTGGCTGATGCCCTACACCGACAAAACGATGGAAAGCCTGCCTGCGAAGGGGATTAAACATGTTCAGGTGATGAGTCCGGGCTTCTCGTCAGACTGCCTGGAGACGCTGGAGGAGATCAGTGGTGAAAACTGCGAAATCTTCATGCACGCCGGCGGCGAGAAGTTTGAGTACATTCCCGCACTGAACGCCGATGACGCGCACATCGACATGATGGTGCAACTGGTCAACGCACGTCGTTAAAGCAGAGGCGGAGAGTGTGATATCATTCTCCGCCTGTTTTTCCAGACGGCACTCCCGATGAAATTTCCCGGCAAACGCAAATCTAAACACTACTTTCCCGTCAGCGCACGCGATCCCCTGTTACAGCCGACTCAGACCGACGTTGATGCGGGCAGCTGGGTGGTGGGTATCGACCAGACGCTGGTGGATATCGAAGCAAAAGTCGATGACGCTTTTCTGTCACGATACGGCCTGAGTGCCGGGCACTCACTGGTCATCGACAATGCTGTCGCGGAAGCGCTGTACAGCGAGCTGATGCGTGACGGGCTCATCACCCATCAGTTTGCCGGTGGCACCATCGGTAACACGCTGCATAACTTTTCGGTGCTGGCCGATGATCGCTCGGTCCTGCTGGGCGTGATGTGTAACAACATCCAGATTGGCGGCTACGCCTATCGCTATCTCTGCAACACCTCAAGCCGGGTAGATCTCAACTTCCTTCAGGGAGTGGATGGCGCGATCGGTCGCTGCTTCACGCTGATTGGCGAGCATGGCGAGCGCACCTTTGCTATCAGCCCCGGTCAGATGAATCAGCTTCATCCGGATAGTGTGCCGGAAGACGTAATTGCCGGGGCCTCGGCGCTGGTTCTCACGTCCTATCTGGTGCGCTGTGCCGAGGGTGAGCCGATGCCGCAGGCAACGCTGCGCGCGATTGAGTATGCCAAACGCCATCATGTGCCGGTGGTGCTGACGCTGGGCACCAAACATGTGATTGGCGACAACCCTCAGTTCTGGCGTGACTTCCTGCGTGACCATGTCAGCATCGTGGCGATGAATGAAGAAGAAGCGCTGGCGCTGACCGGAGAGTCCGATCCGCTTCTCGCCGCGGATATGGCGCTGGAGTGGGTGGATCTGGTGCTCTGTACCGCTGGCCCAATCGGGCTCTATATGGCGGGGTACACCGAGGAAGAGTTTAAACGCAAAACCAACCATCCGCTGCTGCCGGGCGCGATTGCGGAGTTCAATCAGTATGAGTTCAGCCGGGTGATGCGCCAGCAGGATTGCCAGCAGCCGCTGCGTGTCTTCTCGCATATCGCGCCTTATATGGGCGGCCCGGAGAAGATCATGAACACCAATGGCGCGGGGGATGGGGCGCTGGCGGCGTTACTGCATGATATTACCGCCAACACCTATCACAGTCTGAACGTACCCAACTCCAGTAAACATGCGCGTCCTTATCTGACCTACTCGTCGCTGGCGCAGGTGTGTAAGTACGCCAACCGTGTCAGCTATCAGGTGCTGAACCAGCATTCGCCGCGTTTAACCCGCGGACTGCCGGAACGCGAGGACAGCCTGGAAGAGTCCTACTGGGATCGGTAAAGCGGGTCGCGACAGGATATAAAAAAGGCCCTTCTGAACAGCAGGGCCTTCATGAGCAGCAATCAGCGCACTACATCACAGGGCTGTAAATCCTCGCCCTGCGTCATCTCATCCTGCAGGATCTGCAGCATGCTGCTGGCGATTTCACGCTCACCCATCACGACGCGCGATGCCCCGCGTTCCATGATGTATTCCACTTCATCGTCGTAGTGGGCGCGGGCGATAATCTCAATGTTCTGGTGTTTTTCACGCGCGGCGGTGACCACTTCACCCGCCTCATAGCCATTCGGGATCGTGAGTAACAGCCAGCGGGCGCAGTCCAGTCGTGCCAGTTCCATGGTTTCAGCGCGGGCCGCGTTGCCCAGCACCGCTTTGATACCCTGCTCGCGCAGCGCTTCGACCCGCGGACGGGAGTTTTCAACCACCACCAGTGGCACATTCGCCTCCAGCAGCTTCTGACCAATCAGGCTGCCCACCCGGCCATAACCAACAATCACCGCGTGATTGCAGAAATCGACCGGAATCTGCTTCTCTTCTTCGATGGCCTCTTCCAGCGTCTGCTCTTCCATGGTTTCGGTTTTCGCCAGAAAACGCTCCAGCAGGGTAAACAGAATCGGGTTGAGCATAATCGACAGAATAGCGGCGGCCAGCACCAGGTTGCGCCCCTCATCGCTGAGCAGGCCGAGTGAGATACCCAGACCCGCCAGGATAAAGGCGAACTCACCGATCTGCGCCAGACTGACCGAAATGGTCAGCGCCGTGCGACGCGAATGGCCGAGCAGTGACACCAGCAGCCAGGCGGCGACTGACTTGCCGACCACAATAATCACCAGCGCACCCAGCACGGCCAGCGGCTGCGTTACCAGAATGGAAGGGTCAAACAGCATCCCCACCGAGACGAAGAACAGCACCGCAAAGGCATCGCGCAGCGGCAGGGTATCGCGTGCCGCGCGGTGGCTCAGTTCGGACTCGTTGAGCACCATACCGGCGAAAAACGCACCCAGCGCAAACGAGACATCGAAAAATTCAACCGCGCCAAACGCGATACCCAGCGCCAGGGCTAACACGGCCAGGGTGAAGAGTTCACGTGAACCGGTCGCCGCGCTGCGGGCGAGGATCCAGGGCACAGCCCGGCGTCCCACGACCATCATCAGCACCATAAAGGCCGCCACTTTGCCGATGGTCCACAGCAGATCCCAGGCCAGCAGGCCGGCGCTGGCGTTGCCCTGTTCCATCATGCCGGCAATCGCAGGCAGCAGCACCAGCGTCAGCACCATTACCAGATCTTCAACAATCAGCCAGCCAATCGCAATCTGCCCGCGCTGGCTATCGATTAGCTGCCGCTCCTCTAACGCGCGCAGCAACACCACGGTACTGGCGGTAGAGAGGCAGAGGCCAAAGACCAGGCCGGTCATCCATGACCAGCCCAGCGTCCAGGACAATCCCATTCCCAGTAAGGTCGCGACGGCGATCTGCGCGATGGCACCGGGAATGGCGATCGACTTTACCGACATGAGATCTTTCATTGAGAAGTGCAGGCCGACACCGAACATCAGCAGGATAACGCCAAGTTCAGCCAGTTCAGGGGCCAGATTGGTATCGGCAACGAAACCAGGGGTAAAGGGGCCGGCCAGCACGCCGGCCATCAGGTAACCGACCAGCGGGGAGATACGCAGGCGATTCGCCAGCATCCCAAGGAGAAATGCCAGAACCAGCGCTCCGACAATGGTAGTGATCAACGGGGTGGTGTGATGCATGCCTGTCTCCTTGTATGCAAATGTATCCGCTTGTAACAAACGAGTTTAATGTAAAATCACACCTTCCGCTGAGCAATTTGCGGGAATAGCGTAAAAAAACCGGAAAAAAAGCCAATTACACAATCGGAAGGCCATTTCTGCTCATTATCGGCAATACTGGCTGAGTTTGCGGTTCAGACAGAGCAGGATAAATAAAAATTATCATGAGTAAATGCCGGGAGTATGACGCAAATAGCCGGTAAATGGCCTCTCAGAGCGGCTAAAGCCCGCCAGCCCCTCTTTTTGCAGGAGTAAACAATCAGTTAACAATAGAGCGAACTGGCGGTTGAGGTGACGCTGGCAGACAGGGAGCCTGCGATACGGTGCCCGCCCCCGGTTCTGCTGGCGGCATTGCGCGGACCGGGGCAGCTGGCGTGATGCGCATTGGCCTTGAGTTCGCCGGGAGAATGTGCGACACAGTGGGGCAATGCGGCCGGGAATTCGGGCCAGGGGAAAATTAAGGAGAATGTCAGTGGTGTTTTCAAGATGGACAGGGGCGGGGATCGCGCTGCTGGTGGCGCTGTTTCCGCTGTTTTCACAGGCCGCCCAGGCCGATCGCAGCTATCGCTTCAGCGTGCTGCACACAAACGATGAGCATGGCCATTTCTGGTTCAATGAACAGGGCGAGTATGGTCTGGCGGCACAGAAAACGCTGATGGACACGATGCGCTATGACGTGCAGGCCAGAGGCGGCGGCGCACTGATCCTCTCCGCCGGGGATGTGAACACCGGGGTGCCGGAGTCTGACGAGCTGGATGCAGAACCTGATTTTCGGGCGATGAACCTGATTGGTTATGACGCCATGGCGCTGGGAAATCATGAGTTTGATAAGCCGATTGCGGTGCTGCGCAAGCAGGAGAAGTGGGCGCGCTTCCCGCTGCTGGCTGCCAACGTCTATCAGAAAAGCACCGGTCAGCGGATGTTTAAACCCTGGGCGGTCTTTAACCGTCTTGGACTGAAAATCGCGGTTGTCGGGCTGATCACGCCTGACACGGCGAAGCTGGCTAACCCTGAAGGACTGAAAGATACCGACTTCCGCGATCCGATTGCTGAAGCCGTGAAGGCGGTGGCCGAACTGCGCGCCACAGAGAAGCCGGATGTGATTATCGCGCTGACCCATCTTGGTCACTATGACGATGGCAACCATGGCAGCAACGGCATTGACGATGTCACCCTGGCACGCAGCCTGCCCGCCGGGACAATCAATCTGATTGTCGGCGGGCATTCACATGACGCCGTCTGTATGGAAAAAGAGAACGTCAGCGTGAAAAATTATCAGCCTGGCCAGCCATGCCAGCCTGATAAGCAAAATGGCATCTGGATTATGCAGGCCGACAAGTGGGGCAGATATGTCGGACGCGGCGATTTTACCTTCCGCAACGGTCAGGTGACGCTGGAGGCGTATCAGCTGGTGCCGGTGAATCTTAAACACCGGGTGAAAAACGCCGATGGCAGCGAAACCTGGCTCACCTGGCAGGAAGAGATCCCTAAAAACAGCGCGATGATGAAACTGCTGATGCCGTTCCAGAAGCGGGCGGAGGCGAAGTTAACCGTCAATGTCGGCAGCGCCGACGGCGAGTTCAGCGGTGAAAAAGAGCAGGTTCGCTTTGAGCAGACCAACCTCGGCCAGCTGATTCTGGGTGCCCAGATGGCGCACACGCAGGCGGATTTTGCCGTGATGAGTGGTGGCGGCATTCGCACCTCGCTGAAATCGGGCAAGCTCAGCTGGCGCGATCTGCTGCAGGTTCAGCCGTTTGGCAATCAGGTGGTCTCTGTCAGTCTGACCGGCGCGGAGATCAAAAAATATCTGGATGTGGTTGCCAATATTCAGCCGGACACGGGGGGCTACGCCCAGTTTGCCGGGATCAGCCTGACCGCGGATGGAAAGCAGGTCAGCGACGTCATGATCAACGGCAAGCCGCTGCAGGAGACGCAGCACTATCGTATGGCGACCAACAGCTTTAATGCGGCAGGCGGCGACGGTTATCCGCGTCTGGATAACCACGCGGGCTATCGCAACAGCGGAGCGGTGGATGCGCAGGTACTGCGTGAGTGGATTCACGCCCATTCGCCGCTTAAAGCCAGTGACTATCAGCCCAAAGGCCAGATCGTACATCTGACCGATGAGCAGATCCGGGCGCGGGATGAGGCGGCCGAAAAAGCGCGTAAGCGTAACTACCCGAAAATGATTCTGGCGTGGATCTGGCCGTGGGGGAACGAAACAGCCCGCACGCATTGAACGCACCGGGAGGCGTCTGCGCCTCCCGATTTTCTCATGCCCGGCAGTGGCGACGCCTGATCCAGCGGGCGCGCAGCTGGTCCCAGCCCCAGTTATAAGCGAGGGTAAACGGCAGGAAGAAGAGGAAAAAGGCCACTTCCACCAGAAACGCCTGCCACAGGGTAATATCCAGCATCAGGGCGGCAATCGGCAGACCAATCAGGATAAAGCCACCTTCAAATCCCAGCGCATGAACGGCACGCACGACAGGCCCGCGTTTCTCGCCCGGCGCATAGATCCGATCAAACCCGGCGTTGTAGATCATGTTCCACAGCATCGCCGCGGTTGAAAGCATAATCGCCAGCGATCCCATCTGAAACAGCGGTTTATTCATCACCCAGGCCGCCAGCGGCGAAACGGTCAGAATCGCCAGCGTCTCAAAACAGACGGCATGAAGAATACGTTCTTTAAGTGAGCGGGTACGCATTGTGTTTTCTCCTTCAATCATGCGGCGCATTTTCCCATCGCAGAATGCTAAGATAAAATGAACACCTATCGGAAAAAGCGATGGAACGAATGCGATACTCCCCGGAATCCCTTGAGGCTTTTATGCAGACGGTGGCGAGCGGCTCCTTTTCTGCGGCTGCGCGCGCGCTGGGCAAAAGCCAGTCCACCATCAGTGCAGCGGTGGCCAGTTTAGAAGACGACCTCGGCTTTGCGCTGTTTGACCGTGCCGGTCGTCAGCCCATCCTGACCGAACAGGGGCACCGCGTGCTGCCTCAGGTTCAGCAGATTCTGGCCGCCAGTGAACGGCTGGATGCGCTGGCAATACGCCTGTCGCAGGGGGTTGAGCCCCGTCTCAGTTTTGCCATGTCCGATTTCTGGCAAACCGATCATCATGAACAGCTGCTGAAACAGCTTGATGCCCGCTACCCGGAGCTGGAACTGGAGTGCATGATTGCGGAAGATGAGGACGTGCTGGACCTGCTGCAGGCCGGGCGGGTCCATCTGGGCGTTGTGCGGGCGCAACCCAATCTGCCGGTGGATATCGCGGTGGCGCGACTGCAGGTTGAAGCACAGATGGCCATCTTTTTACATCGCGATCACCCGCTGGCACAGGCGGAGATCCTCAGCGAAAGCCAGCTGGAGCCGGTTCGGCATCTGCGGCTTAACACCTGGGTTGAAGCGCACCAGCCAAAACCGATGGGGCGTATCTGGTCTGCGCCCACCTATCTGTTACTGCTGGAGATGGCGGAACAGGGATTTGGCTGGACGATTCTGCCGCGCTGGCTGGTGAAACAATTCGGGCATGGCGTGTTGAAAGAGCTGTCGCTGCCGGGCTGGCCGCAGCATATCGCTGTTGAGGTGGTCTGGTCACGCCGCACGCCACCCGGTCCGGCGGGGCGCTGGATGATCGACCAGCTCTGCGCTCAGCCACGGGTTTAATCGTGGCGGGCAATATCCGCAAACGGCGCATCCAGCAGTCGTGAAAGATCGCCGGGTGCCAGTTCGATATCCAGCCCCCGTTTGCCGCCGGAGATAAATATGGCGCTGAACGCGCTGGCGGAGCGATCGATGACGGTAGGCAGCCGCTTTTTCTGTCCCAGCGGGCTGATCCCCCCCACCAGATAGCCGGTGACCCGCTGTGCCAGCTGCGGGTCGGCCATATCCGCTTTTTTTGCGCCCAGCGCCTTTGCCACCTTCTTCAGATCCAGCTGCGTCGAAACCGGCGTAATCGCCACCGCCAGCTGCTTCGCCTCGCCGTTAAGGGCGACCAGCAGCGTTTTATAGACCTGGCGGGCATCCAGATTGAGCTTGCGCACCGCTTCGTCTCCAAAATGGGTTTCGTTGCTGTCATGCTCATAGGGATGCAGGGTAAAACTGACCTTCTGTTTTTCCAGCAATTTTACGGCGGGCGTCATACGGGTTCCTTACTCAGAAAAATCTTATTACGCTTAATGATGGAAAAAGGTGGCGGAATTTTGTTCTTTGAGTGAAAATTGGCCGCGCGCCAGCAATTCGGTTGCTGAGCGATAACCAAAATCATAAACAAATTCCTCTTTGACGAGCCGATAATCTTATCGGCTCTCTTTTTTTTCAGGGCCTCTTCAGCATCTCAGGCAGGTTATCTTCGCCATAGAGGTGCAGCGCCCCCACCGCCACCACATAGTTGCCCGCCGCCAGACTCTGCAGGCTTTTACACCACTGCGCATTACGCTGACCGATCAGGGTATCGTTCAGCGTCTGACTGAACGTGGAGGGCAGGGTAATATCTGGCTGACGGGGTGGCGTATCGAGCCACCAGCTCACCATCATCTGCAGCAGCCGGGCATTGGTGTGCCAGTGCAGCAGCGTATCCTGTAACAGGGCCATACCGTCATCGGGCAGCGCGGTCAGCAGGGCGATCTGCGCATCGGCGCCTTCCAGCTCAATCACCGGTTTGTTCAGACCTTTCGCGGCCTGCAACAGCTGATAATCAATGCCGTAATCAGGCCGTAATCCCAGCCTCTGCGCCTGCTGTGCCTGTAACATCAGCGCCACCTGCCACGCAGGCAGATGATCAAACTGGCTTAGCGTCAGGCTTATCTCCTGACAGAGTGCGCTAAGCCTCTGCATCGCCTGGTCATCGAGGCGGGAGGCGAGGGCAGGGCGATCGCCAGCGTGATCAAAGGGTGAGCCGCCTTGGGTAATATCCGCTTCCACAATCAGCGCATCAGCCTGCTGCAGCTGACGCAACAGGCGGGCGGGCAGCGGCTGCATGTCGCGGGTCCCCATGTGGATGCTGCCAACCAGATGCAGCTGACGGTCGCCAAGCCAGACATCCATTGCCGGCCAGCGGTAACTGGCGGGGAAAAGCTGGCCGATAAAGCCGCGCAGTGAGCGCCAGAGGTTGCCTGTCATTCCCGGTCCTTTGCGATGTAAAACCCCATGCTAGCGACTTCAGCGAGGGAAAAACAGCGCCGGAACGACGATCACGGGCGCGGTGGCCGGTAACGCAGCAGGCGATTGGCATTGCTGACCACCGTAATCGAGGAGAGCGCCATCGCCGCACCGGCCACAATCGGACTGAGCAGCGTGCCGGTCAGCGGATAGAGCACGCCTGCCGCCACCGGAATACCGATGCTGTTATAAACAAAGGCTCCGAAGAGGTTCTGCCGGATATTGCGCAGTGTCGCCGATGAGAGGGCCAGCGCATCCGCCACGCTGTTAAGGTCAGCGCGCATCAGGGTAATCCCTGCGGTTTCGACCGCCACATCACTACCGCCCCCCATGGCAATACCCACGTCGGCCTGCGCCAGCGCGGGCGCGTCATTGATACCGTCTCCGACCATCGCCACGCGATGCCCCTGCTGCTGTAACTGGGTAATCGCTGCCGCTTTGCCTTCCGGCAGAACGCCTGCAATAACCTCGTCAATGCCCGCTTCGGCAGCAATGGCGCGCGCGGTCGTCTCGTGATCCCCGGTCAGCATCATCAGACGATAACCCTGCTGATGCAGGCGCTGGAGGGCGGCCCGGCTTTCCGGTCGCAGCCTGTCGCGCAGCGCGATTAATCCGACCAGCTCACCCTGTTCAGCCAGCAACACAGGGGTGGCGCCCTGCTGCGTCAGGCGCACGATCTCTGCTTCCGCTATCCGGCAATCGACGCCGTTCTCCTGCATCAGTGCCGCATTACCCAGCAGCAGCGTTCTGCCATCCAGTATGCCGCTGACACCTTTGCCGCGTATTGTACGAAATTGCGCAACGGCAGGAGGCTGTGTCAGTTTCGCTTCAGCCACAATCGCTTTGGCCAGCGGATGCCCGGAGACAAACTCCAGCGCGGCGGCCGCTGCGATCACCGATTCCCGGCTGGCTGTGCCCCAGGCCTGAACATCGCTGACCTGCGGCGTACCCGCGGTCAGGGTGCCGGTTTTATCAAATACCAGGGTGTCGATCCGGCTGGCGCGTTGCAGCGCATCGGCGTCGCGAACCAGCACGCCCAGCTCAGCGGCGCGACCCACACCGGCAATGATCGACATCGGCGTCGCCAGTCCCAGTGCGCAGGGGCAGGCGATAATCAGCACCGTCGTCGCAATCACCAGCGTGTAGGCAATCTGCGGCTGTGGCCCGAACAGATACCACACGGCAGCGCTGAGAAGCGCAATCACCACCACCACCGGCACAAAAATGGCAGAGATGCGATCGGCCAGCCGGCCCACGTCGGGTTTACTGCTCTGAGCCTGCCGCACCAGCCGGATAATGCGCGACAGGGTCGTCTGCTCGCCGGTGGCTTTCGCGACGAATTCCACCGATCCATCCTGCACCAGGGTACCGGCAAAAATCGCCGCACCCGGGCTTTTACTTTGTGGCACCGCTTCGCCGGTCAGCATCGCCTCATCAAACCAGCCTTCACCGCTGGCGATGTCGCCATCGACCGGCACCCGGTCGCCCGTGACCAGACGCAGCCGCATGCCGGGTTGCACCGCGCTGACCGGTATCAGCTGGTCACCCTGTTCGCCGACCTGGCGCGCCTGAGCCGGGGTCAGATCGAGCAGGCGCTCCAGCGCTTCTGACGAGCGCTGACGTGCGCGCTGCTCCAGGGCATGGCCCAGGTTGATCAGGCCCAGAATCATGACGCTGGCTTCAAAATAGAGATGGCGGGCCTGCGGCGGGAAGAAGCCCGGCCAGAGCACCACACTGAAAGAGTAGATCCAGGCCGCACTGGTGCCGAGTGCCACCAGCGTATCCATGGTGGCACTGCCGTTGCGCAGACTGCGCCAGGCACTGCGGTAAAAATGGCTGCCGGTAAGCACCATGATCAGCAGGGTCAGGCAGCCCAGCGTCAGCCAGAGGCGGTGGTTGCTGTCGGTGAGCATCATGTTGTCGCCCACCATGCCCCAGATCATCAGGGGCACGCCAAAGGCCAGCGCGACAGCCGCCTGCCAGCTAAAGCGGCGCATCGCGCTGCGGGCGCTCTGCTGCTGCTTTTCGCGCCGCTCCTGTTCGTCATCAACCACCTGCGCGCCATAGCCTGCGGCATCGACAGCGGCCACCAGCGACTGCGGATCAGCATCACCCAGCACCAGCGCGCTGCGTTCACCGAGATTAACCCGCGCCTGAGTGACGCCGGCAACCTGCTGCAGTGCTTTTTCTACCCGGCTGACACAGCTGGCGCAGCTCATCCCGTCGATCAGCAGCACATGAGTGGGAGCGGTTTTTTCTGCCGGATGCGAGGCATTATCCGTTGTCAGCGCCTCCGGCGGCGGCTCCGATGCTGTCAACGGTTCAGACTTTGGGAAGGTGTCCGCCGGTTTCAGCGTCGCGTGATAGCCTGCCTGCTCCACGGTGGCGATCAGCGCAGCGGCCTCCGCATGACCGGTAACCTGGGCTTCCTGCAGCGTGACTTCCGCGTGGTCGACGTCGTCGCGCTGTTCCAGTGCCTCTTTCACGCGTTTGACGCAGTGTCCACAGGACAGGCCGTCCAGGGCCAGGGAAAGGGTATGTGACATAATCAGCTCCTCAGGTGAACATATTTGACCGTTAAGCCAGTTTCGATTCATGCTTAAGCATAAACCTTCCATCAAGGGGAAGGTCAAGGGGACGAAAATGAACATCAGCGATGTGGCGAAAAAGACCGGGCTGACCAGCAAGGCGATCCGTTTTTACGAAGAGAAGGGGGTGGTCACGCCGCCAGTGCGCAGTGAAAATGGTTACCGCAGCTACAGCGGACACCATCTTGATGAGCTGAACCTGTTACGTCAGGCGCGGCAGGTGGGGTTCACGCTGGATGAGTGCCGTGAGCTGGTGGCGCTGTTTAATAATCCCTCGCGCCACAGTGCCGATGTTAAAGCCCGAACCCTGCAGAAAGCCGAAGAAATAGCCGCGCACATTGAAGAGCTGCACGCTATGCGGGCTCGTCTGCTGGCACTGGCAGACGCCTGTCCGGGCGATGAGAGCGCCGAATGTCCGATTATCAACAATCTGGCCGGGTGCTGCGCTCAGCGTGGCTGAATACGCAGCGTAATGCCTTCAATGCCGACTACGATCACCGGAGTTCCCGCCGGCAGATCCCGATCGGCCTCCACCCGCCAGCTGCTGTCTCCGATGCGCACGTGTCCGGTACGATTCTGCAAGGCAGTATCCAGCGTCAGCGTCGATCCGATCATCTGACGACCCCGCTGATTCAGCGCATTCGGAGCCTGATGCGCTTCGCGGTGACGCATCCAGCGATACCATAAGAAGACGCAGACCAGCGTCAGCACAGCAAACGTTGCCCCCTGTGCCGTCCAGCTGAGCGGAACAAACCATTCAAAGACTCCGACCAGCACCGCCGCCAGCCCGATCCAGAGCAGATAACCGCTGGTGCCCAGCATCTCCGCCGCCAGCAGTAATCCTCCCAGCGTCAGCCAGAACCGGTGCGGGTGCGCAATGATATCGACCAGCATCAGCGTTTCGACTCAGTGCGGGTTTCCTTCAGCAGTTCGCCGATGCCCGCAATCGAACCGAGCAGGCTGCTGGCATCCAGCGGCATCATCACCACTTTGCTGTTATTCCCTTCGCCGATTTTCTGCAGTGCATCGGTATATTTCTGCGCGACGAAATAGTTGATGGCCTGAATGTCGCCCGCGGCGATCGCTTCAGAGACCATTTTCGTGGCGTTGGCTTCCGCTTCTGCCTGACGTTCACGCGCTTCAGCCTGCAGGAAGGCCGAGGTCCGTTCCCCTTCGGCTTTGAGGATTTGCGACTGCTTATCCCCTTCAGCCCGCAGGATAGCCGCCTGACGCACCCCTTCGGCGGTCAGAATATCAGCGCGTTTGGTGCGCTCCGCTTTCATCTGCGCATTCATCGCGCCAACCAGCTCCTGCGGTGGACGGACATCGCGGATCTCTATACGGGTAATCTTGACGCCCCACGGATTGGTCGCTTCATCCACAATGTGCAGCAGGCGGGTGTTAATGCTGTCGCGCTGAGAGAGCATTTCATCCAGCTCCATGCTGCCCAGCACGGTGCGCATGTTAGTCATGGTGAGGTTCAGAATCGCCTGCTCAAGATTGCTGACCTCATAGGCGGCGCGCGCCGGATCAACGACCTGAATAAAGCAGACCGCATCAATGGTGACGTTAGCATTGTCTTTGGAGATGATCTCCTGGGAGGGGATATCCAGCACCTGTTCCATCATGTTGATCCTGCGACCGACACGATCCATGAACGGCACCACCAGGCTCAGTCCGGGTTGCAGGGTGCGGGTATAACGTCCAAAACGTTCAACCGTCCATTGAAAACCTTGTGGCACGACCTTGACTGTCGCCCAGACAGCCACCAGTGCCAGCACAATCAGGGCAGGAATTACTGTAATCATACAACCTCCGCATTGTCAGAATAACGGGCCGAGTCGCTTCGGCCCGGGGTCTGCCGGTCAGTAAAGCAGGGAGTAGAGCTGACGACGGTAGCGCGCGGCAAGTGCATCGCCGGTGCCCAGCGCAGCCAGAATCTCCTGCAGCATTTTACGCGCCTGGCCATCTGCCGCATTCAGATCGGATTTCAGGAAGCTGAACAGCAGTTCCAGCGCCTCTTCATTCCGGCCCACCTGATGCAGCTGTAACGCAAGTTTAGCAGCCAGCCCGGCGTTAGCCGGCTCCGCTTCCAGCTGGGATTGCAGCTGCTGGATCTCCGGCGTGTCCGCCGCCTGTTTCAGCAGATCGATCTGCGCCATCAGGCTCTGATAACGGGTATCCTGATCCTGCAACGGCACCACTTTCAGCACCGCTTCCGCTTCATCGCTGCGGTTCAGCGTAATCAGTACGTCCGCCAGCAGGAAGCCGATTTCGCTGGACTGTTTGCTTAACTGCCACGCCTCTTTCAGCAGCGGCAGCGCTTCCAGCGGTTTCCCTTCCTGCATCAGCGCCATCGCCTGCTGGGCTTTCAGCTCTTCTTCGCGCGGCAGGACTTTTTCCAGCAGGGCGCGGATAGCCTCTTCCGGCTGCGGACCCTGGAAGCCGTCGACCGGCTGACCATCCTGGAACAGGTAGACGGTCGGGATAGAGCGCAGACCAAACTGCGCCGCCACGCGCTGCTCTCTGTCGCAATCCAGTCGGGCGAGAATAAACTGACCCGCATACTCCTGCGCCAGTCGCTCCAGCAGCGGCGTCAGTTCCAGGCAGTGCTGGCTGCGCTCAGACCAGAAGTAGAACAGCACCGGCAGCTGCATCGACTGCTCAAGGGTCTGCTGCAGGTTAGATTCGTTGATGTCGATGATCGAAGCATGTGGTGACATGGAGAAGTCTCTTTGCAAAAAGTGTTCTAAGAATATGGGGCCAACGGACCCGGCTTCAAGCGCTAATGTCTGCGGCTGATTAATGGCTGCGCAAAATGCGATCCAGCATCCAGCCCGGCAGCAACCGTTTCAGCAGGCTCATCACGTGTGCGACCAGGGTCACCGGATAGCGTAAACGGGGATGCTGACTCTCGAGTGCGTGACGAAGTTTCGGCAGAATGGCTTCCGGTGGCAGGGTAAAGCGGGCCGCGATGCCGGGATTGCGCACCGGATTGTGCTGTTCGCCCTGCGTCACGTTGTCGGTAAAGCGGGTCTGGATCGGGCCGGGCTCAATCAGGCTGACCCGGATGCCGCTGCTGCGTACTTCCAGCCGCAGCGCATCGCTCCAGGCTTCCAGTGCATATTTACTGGCGGCATACGCCCCGCGGCCGGGGGTCGAGATCAGTCCCAGCACCGAACTGGTGTTAACAATGCGTCCGTCGCCGCTGGCCTGCAGCGCGGGTAACAGCCGCAGCGTCAGCTGATGGACACCGAAAAAGTTACTGGAAAACTGCTGTTCCAGCTGCTGGCGGGTCAGCGTGCGAAGCGGGCCATAGAGGCCAAAGCCGGCGTTGTTAAACAGCGCGTACAGACGGTTATCGCAGAGTGCAATGACCGTGTCTGCGGCCTGATCCACGCTCTGCGGATCGTCAAGATCCAGCTGGAGTCCGGTAAAGCCCAGCGAATTCATGCGCGCGACATCGTCTGCTTTGCGACAGGCGGCGATCACCCGATAGCCACGCGCCAGCAGATCCTGTGCGGCGACCAGGCCGATGCCACTGGAACAACCTGTAATCAGGATGGTTTTTTGCATTTCTTTACCCTTTTCGCGTATCCGGTCGCGCTACGGCTGCTTAACTAAAGGGGCCAGCTCTTTCGCCATGAACCGGGCGATAAAAGGCTGGGCATCGGGATTGGGGTGGATGCCGTCCTGCTGCATCCATTCAGGTTTTAGATAGACCTGCTCCATGAAGAAGGGCACCAGCGGAATATTGTGTTGCTGCGCTAATCCCGGGTAGATGCCGCTGAACGCCTCGGTGTAGCGGCGACCATAGTTGGCCGGCAGGCGAATCTGCATCAGCAGCGGTTTCGCATTGGCGGCTTTGACATCTTCGATCACTTTACTCAGCGTCTGCGTAATGGTCGCGGGCGGGAAACCACGCAGGCCATCGTTACCGCCCAATTCGATTAACACCCATTGCGGCTGATGCTGTTTTAATAGCGCGGGCAGACGCGCCAGCCCCTGAGCGGAGGTATCACCGCTGATACTGGCGTTGATGACTTCAGGCTGCTGCTGCCACTGCTTGTTAAGCAGGCTGGGCCAGGCGGCCGTGGCGGACATGCGATAGCCCGCACTCAGGCTGTCGCCCAGCACCATCAGGGTATCGGCAGCCGCAAACCGCGACACCAGCAGAAGAACCAATAACAGGAAGGGATAATGCCAGCGGAAAACATTGTTGAAGTTCATCATCTTACTAAGTCCGTCGGTCAGGGAGAGCATCAGTTAACCATCCTTACCGGAGTTGAGCTGGTTGTCAAACCAGCCGAGACCATTGCGCTGATAGGCGAGTCAGGTTCCGGTAAGTCAACGCTGCTGGGCATTCTGGCCGGGCTGGATGATGGCAGCAGCGGCGAAGTCCATCTGCTGGGGCAGCCGCTGCACCGCATGAACGAAGAGCAGCGAGCGGCCCTGCGCGCCCGGCAGGTCGGCTTTGTTTTTCAGTCGTTTATGCTGGTGCCAACCCTCAACGCGCTGGAGAACGTGCAGCTGCCCTCGCTGCTGCGTGGCGACAGTGACCGTCAGAGCCGTGAACAGGCACGTGAACTTCTGACGCTGCTGGGGCTGGGGGAACGTCTGCATCATCTGCCGGCTCAGCTTTCCGGCGGCGAACAGCAACGGGTCGCGCTGGCACGCGCCTTCAGTGGGCGGCCGGGTCTGCTGTTTGCCGATGAGCCGACCGGCAATCTCGACCGCAAAACCGGCGATCGCATCGCCGATCTGCTCTTTTCCCTTAACCGTGACTTTGCTACCACCCTGATTCTGGTGACTCATGATGAGCAACTGGCGGCGCGCTGCGACCGCCGTCTCCGGCTACGTGACGGTAAATTGTGGGAGGAGCAATGATCTGGCGCTGGTTCTGGCGCGAGTGGCGGTCGCCCTCGCTGCTGATTGTCTGGCTGGCCCTGACGCTGGCGGTGGCCTGCGTGCTGGCACTGGGATCGATCAGCGATCGGATGGAAAAGGGGCTGAATCAGCAGAGCCGTGATTTTATGGCGGGTGACCGCACGCTGCGCAGCACAGATGCGGCACCGGAAGCCTGGCTGGAGAAAGCGCAGCAGAGCGGTCTGACGGTCAGCCGTCAGCTGACCTTTATGACGATGACCTTTGCCGGTGAGTCGCCTCAGCTCGCCGCCGTGAAAGCGGTAGACGATCGCTATCCGATGGCTGGCACGCTGCAGACAGCCCCGCCAGGGCTGAAACCGCAGGCGGGCACCGCCCTGGCCGCGCCGCGTCTGATGGCGCTGCTGAATCTGAAAGTGGGCGATATGCTGGACGTGGGGGACACCCGGCTGCGGATAACGGGGGAGCTGATCCAGGAGCCGGATGGTGGCTTCAACCCCTTTGAAATGGCGCCGCGTCTGCTGATTAACCTGACGGATGCTGCAAAAACCGGTGCAATTCAGCCCGGCAGTCGCCTGACCTGGCGCTATAAGTTTCTGGGTAATCCTGAAGCGCTGGCCCGCTATGATCGCTGGATTGAACCACAGCTGAAAACGGACCAGCGCTGGATCAGCGTCGACAATTCCGAAGATGCGCTGGGGCGATCCATGCAGCGGGCGCAGCAGTTTCTGCTGCTCTCGGCGCTGCTGACGCTGATGCTGGCGATAGCCGCCGTGGCGGTCGCCATGAGTCACTACTGCCGCAGCCGCTACGATCTGGTGGCGGTGCTGAAAACCCTGGGCGCTACGCAGGGCGCATTGCAGCGCCTGATTATCGGTCAGTGGCTGGCTGTGCTGCTGCTGGCAGCGATAGCCGGTGGCCTGGTGGGGCAGGGCGTGGAAGCGATGCTGATGGCGATGCTGAAACCGGTCCTGCCCGCCAGCTTACCCGCCGCCAGCCTCTGGCCGTGGCTCTGGGCTGTGGGATCGCTGTTTGTGATTTCGCTGCTGGTCGGCCTGCGCCCCTACCGGCTGCTGCTGGCGACGCAGCCACTCCGCGTTCTGCGGCGTGATGCGGTCGCCAGCCTCTGGCCGCTGAAAATCTATATTCCGCTGATGGGCGGCGTGGTCGTTGCGCTGCTCGCTCTGCTGGTCGGCGGCAGTAAAATGCTCTGGGCGCTGCTGGCAGGCGTGGTGGTGCTGGCGGCACTGCTGGCCCTGCTCGGCTGGGGAACCCTGCTGCTGCTGCGCCGGCTGGTGGTGCGCAATCTGGCGTTACGGCTGGCTATCAACCGGTTGTTGCGCCAGCCCGGCATGACGCTGAGCCAGCTCGCGGCTTTTTCGTTCTCGTTTATGCTGCTGGCGCTGCTGCTGGTGATGCGCGGCGATCTGCTGGATCGCTGGCAGCAGCAGCTACCGGCGGACAGCCCGAACTTCTTCCTGCTGAATATGACGGCCGATCAGGTGCCGCAGGTGCGCGATTTCCTGCAGTCGCACCAGATCAGGCCCGAAACCTTTTATCCGATTGCACGGGTGCGGCTCACCGGACTCAATGGCAAACCTGCCGACCCCGAACGGGATAACGCTCTCAACCGTGAACTTAACCTGACGGCCCTGGCGGAGCGCCCGGATCACAATCCGCTGGTGGCCGGCAGCTGGCCGCCTGGCGCGGGTGAAGTATCGATGGAAGTGGAACTGGCGGACAGGCTGGGCCTGAAGCTGGGTGATACCCTGACATTTGAAGGCGATACGCAGACCTTCAGCGCCCGCATCAGCAGTCTGCGCAAAGTGGACTGGGAGAGCCTGAAGCCAAACTTCTTCTTTATCTTTCCACCTGGGGCGCTCGACAGCCAGCCTCAGACCTGGCTCACCAGCTTCCGCATGGCGTCCGATCCCGCCCTGCTGGCCGCGCTTAACCGGGCCTTTCCGACGCTAAGCCTGCTGGATATTGGCACCATTATGCGGCAGGTCGGTCAGGTGCTGACGCAGGTCAGTCAGGCGCTGGAGATTATGGTGGTGCTGGTTACCGCCTGCGGCATCCTGCTGTTGCTGGCGCAGATTCAGGTCGGCATGCGCCAGCGGCGTCAGGAGCTGGTGGTCTATCGCACGCTGGGTGCCGGCAGGCGACTGCTGCGCACCACGCTGTGGTGTGAGTTTGCACTGCTGGGGGTAGTTTCAGGTGTGGCGGCGGCCATAGGCGCGGAGGCGGCGCTGTGGGGATTGCAGCGTAAGATTTTCGACTTCCCCTGGCAGCCGGACTGGACACTGTGGCTGGCGTTGCCGTTGTGCGGTGCCCTGCTGTTATCGCTGTGCGGCGGCTGGCTGGGGATCCGGTTACTGAAAGGAAAGGCGCTGTTCAGGAAGTTTGATGCGGCGTAAGGGATAATGGCTTAAAGGCGGCACCAGGCCGCCTTTAAGCTTCATCCGGACCGTACCCGCGAGCGGGTAACGGGGAACTACAGTTTTTCAACGGCCCAGGCGATGCCGCTGGCGTACTCTTCCGGTAACTGCGGTACCAGCGCATCCAGCGCGGCCTTAAGCCGTTCTGCATCGCTGTCGGTCAGATTGAGATGACCCACCTTACGGCCCGGACGTACCTCTTTGTCATACCAGTGCAGATGCACCAGCGGCTGCTGCAGCCAGCTGAGGTTCACCGCAGTGCCGATCAGATTGACCATCACCGACGGGGCAAACACCACCGGCTGCGGCAGGGGCAGGCCAAGAATGGCACGCAGATGCAGCTCAAACTGGCTGACTGACGCGCCGTTCTGCGTCCAGTGGCCGCTGTTATGCACACGCGGGGCCAGCTCGTTGATCAGCAGTCCGGCAGGCGTAACAAAACACTCCATCGCCATCACGCCCACGTAATTCAGCGCCTGCATGATCGCACTCAGCATCGCCTCGGCCTGCTGTTGCTGCGCCTGATCTGCCTGCGGCAGCGCCACGCTGGTGCGCAGTATGCCGTCCTGATGCAGGTTATGCGTCAGCGGATAGAACACAACGTTGCCATCGTGGCCGCGTGCGCCTACCAGGGAGACTTCACCGGAAAAGTTAATGCCCTGCTCAACGATGCAATCACCGTAGCACTCCTCCGGCAGGGTGTGCGTCTCACCGGCGCGCAGACGCCACTGACCGCGCCCGTCGTAACCCCCGGTGCGGCGTTTTACAATGGCCAGTTCGCCCAGCGAGTTAAACACCGCCGGCCATTCGCTTTTATCCGCCAGCAACTGCCACGGCGCGGTGGCGAGCCCCAGCTCATCCAGCAGCTGTTTCTGCGTCAGGCGGTCGGCCAGACGTGGAAAAATATCGCGATTCACAAAGGCGGGATGACGGGCCAGTTCCCGCGTCAGCGCCGTTTCCGGCCAGCGCTCGATTTCGGCGGTGATCACGCTGTCGGCGATAGGAAGCGCGGCAGGATCGGCGTCCAGACCCACCGGATAGACCGCAATGCCCAGCGGTTCACCGGCCTGACGCAGCATACGGCCTAACTGGCCGTTGCCCAGAACGCAGACCGGCTTCATGCATCCACCCGCGGATCGGGATGGTTCAGCACCTCATCAGTCTGGCTCTGCCGCCAGTGATCGAGACGTGACGCCAGTGCGCCGTCATGCAGGGCCAGAATCTGCGCTGCCAGCAGGGCGGCATTGGCTGCGCCCGCTTTGCCAATTGCCAGCGTACCGACCGGAATACCGCGCGGCATCTGAACAATCGAGTAGAGGCTATCCACGCCGCTCAGTGCCGCGCTCTGCACCGGTACACCCAGTACCGGCACCAGGGTTTTCGCCGCCAGCATACCCGGCAGATGTGCCGCGCCACCTGCGCCGGCAATGATCACCTGAAAACCGTTTTCGGCTGCCGATTCGGCGAAGCTGAACAGTTTATCCGGGGTGCGGTGCGCAGAGACCACTTCGACATGAAATGGGACGTCCAGGCTGGTAAGGATCTCAGCGGCGAACTGCATGGTGGCCCAGTCACTTCTGGAACCCATGACAATGGCGATGCGGGCCGGGGCGTTGGATGACATGCGGTCAACTCCTGTGAATGAACAAACAGACCTGGCCGGGCGGACAGGTTTTGAAGGGCACAGAGAATAGCATGAGAAGGGCGCAAGGAAAACGGTTGCGTCGGGCTGATGTCGGGGATTTACCCGCCGGTTAAAAGTCGAAATCGATAAGCTGAATGCCAGCAGCGTCGAGCTGGATCATGGAGCCGCGGCTGTGCCAGGCGCCGAGTACCGCGCGTTGCGCCGTCTCACTCTGCAGGGTCAGCGTATGGATCGCCGGACGATGGGTGTGCCCGTGGATCAGCAGCGGCACCTGATGGCGCTGCATCGTCGCGACCACCGCATCCTGATTCACATCCATGATGCTCTGTGATTTGTGCTGATTAGCCTGTTTACTGTCGGCGCGCATCCGGGCAGCAATGCGTTTGCGGACCCACAACGGCAGGGCCAGAAACAGCCGCTGAATCCACGGATTGTGCACTTTGGCGCGAAAGCGCAGATAACCGGCGTCATCGGTACAGAGCGTATCGCCGTGCATGATCAGCAGTCGATGGCCATACAGCGTCAGCACCTGTTCTTCGGGCAGCAGCGTCATCCCGCTGGCACGCGCGAAACGTCGGCCCACCAGAAAGTCGCGATTGCCGTGAATAAAGTAAACCGGAACCGGCAGGGCGCGAAGGGCGCTGGCCACCTGCTGATGCAGAGGATTGGGATCGTCGTCGCCAATCCAGGCCTCAAACAGATCGCCGAGAATATAGAGCGCGTCGCAGTGGGGCGCTTCGCGCTGTAAAAAATGCAGAAAACCGGCGGTAATCGCCGGTTCTTCCTGACACAGATGGAGATCTGCGATAAACAGCGTGCGCGACATTACTCGCTGACGGTCACTTTCTGGATAACGACGTCATCTTTCGGAACATCCTGATGCATGCCGCTGCGACCGGTAGAGACCGCTTTGATCTTCTCGACCACATCCATGCCTTCAACCACTTCAGCGAATACGCAGTAGCCCCAGCCCTGAACGCTTTCGTCACGGAAGTTCAGGAAGTCGTTGTCAGCCACGTTGATGAAAAACTGTGCCGTCGCTGAGTGCGGCGCAGAGGTGCGAGCCATAGCCAGCGTACCTTTAGTGTTTTTCAGGCCGTTGTTCGCTTCGTTTTTGATTTCGTCTTTGGTCGCTTTCTGTTTCATGCCCGGCTCAAAGCCGCCGCCCTGAATCATAAAGCCGTTGATTACGCGGTGAAAAATGGTGTTGTCGTAAAAACCTTCACGGCAGTAATCCAGGAAGTTCTGTACGGTTGCTGGCGCTTTATCATCGAAGGTTTTGATTACGATATCGCCATGGTTCGTCTGGAAAGTTACCATTTTTGTCGTCCTGTAAAGGTTGTGATCAGTAGCCGGGGTCGCTCTGTCGGATGGCGTCCCCCTTTTTGTCGACCGTTCTTATATCATAATTTCCAATGACGCGTCAGCAGCACGGCGCAGTTGGCTTGCTTTGCGTCGCGCGAGCGATAAAAATACGGCACAATGTCTGGATACTTAAAAGTGTCAACCACACGCGAAAACGGAACCGTTCAATGCTTAAGATTTATAACACCCTGAGTCGACAGAAAGAGGAATTCAAACCCATTCATGCCGGGAAAATCGGCATGTATGTTTGCGGCATCACGGTGTATGACCTCTGTCACATTGGTCATGGGCGGACGTTCGTGGCGTTTGACGTGGTGGCGCGCTACCTGCGCTATCTGGGTTATCAGCTTAATTATGTGCGCAACATTACGGATATTGATGACAAAATCATCAAACGCGCCAACGAAAACGGCGAGAGCATCGAAACCCTGACCAACCGCATGATTGGCGAGATGCACAATGACTTCGCCGCGCTGGGGATTCTGCCGCCGGATCAGGAGCCGCGTGCGACCCGCCACATCCCGGAAATCATTGCGCTGGTGGAGACGCTGATCGCCCGT
Source organism: Pantoea sp. EKM103V (assembly GCF_011800365.1). Classification (NCBI taxonomy): domain Bacteria; kingdom Pseudomonadati; phylum Pseudomonadota; class Gammaproteobacteria; order Enterobacterales; family Erwiniaceae; genus Pantoea; species Pantoea sp. EKM103V. The sequence continues at coordinate 205,061 of NZ_JAALFQ010000001.1, forward strand.
GGTCACGCCTATGTGGCGGATAACGGCGACGTGATGTTTGATGTGCTGAGCGATCCTGACTACGGCGCACTGTCGCGCCAGGATCTGGAACAGCTGCAGGCAGGCGCACGGGTTGAAGTCGCTGACGTGAAGCGTAACCCGATGGATTTCGTGCTGTGGAAGATGTCTAAAGCGGATGAACCGGCCTGGTCATCACCGTGGGGCAACGGTCGTCCTGGCTGGCACATCGAGTGCTCGGCCATGAACTGCAAACAGCTGGGCAGCCATTTCGATATTCACGGCGGCGGCTCCGATTTGATGTTCCCGCACCATGAAAATGAAATCGCCCAGTCGGGCTGTGCCCATGACGGTCCGTACGTTAACTACTGGATGCACTCCGGCATGGTGATGGTTGACCGTGAGAAGATGTCTAAGTCACTCGGCAACTTCTTCACCGTACGTGATGTGCTGCAGCACTATGACGCGGAGACGGTGCGTTACTTCCTGATGTCCGGTCACTATCGCAGCCAGCTCAACTACGGCGAAGATAACCTCAATCAGGCGCGTGCGGCGCTGGAGCGTCTCTATACGGCGCTGCGCCACACCGACAGCAGCGTGCCAGCCAGCGGCGGTGAAGCGTTTGAAGCGCGGTTCCGCAGCGCAATGGATGATGACTTCAATACCCCGGAAGCCTACTCGGTGCTGTTTGATATGGCGCGTGAGGTGAACCGCCTGAAAAGCGAAGAGGGCGCCTCAGCGCATGGGCTGGCGTCGAAGCTGCGTGAGCTGGCCAAAGTGCTGGGCATTCTGCAGCAGGATCCGGAGCTGTTCCTGCAGAGCGGCGCGCAGGTGAATGATGAAGAGGTTGCCGAGATTGAGCATTGGGTGAAAGCCCGAGCCGATGCGCGCGCGGCTAAAGCCTGGGCGGAAGCGGATATCGCCCGCGACAAACTGAACGCGCTGGGCGTGATTGTCGAAGACGGGCCTCAGGGTTCCAGCTGGCGTCGAAAATAAACCGGAGAGGGCGAGCAATCGCCCTTTTTTATTATGACGATTGAACAGATCGAGATCCGCGGCTTCCGTTCAGTCCGTAACCTGAGGCTGATTGCGCCGCATACGGCAGTGAATCATATTGCATGGGAACAGCGGGAAGGGGAGAGACGATGCGGTAACAGCGTCCCCGCAGGGACGCCTGAAGGTTACGCGACCACAGTAATGCGGTAACCCGCGAACTCAACGGTCTGACCGGACACGATTTTGCAGCGCTTACGGGTTTCCACCGCCCCATCGACCCTGACTTCACCGTCGGCAATCACGACTTTCGCCTGTGCGCCGCTCTGAACCCAGCCTTCCAGCTTCAGCAGGTCACACAGATCGACATGCGGGAATTTTCCCAGTGAAAACGTTGCCATTTAATCTACCTCTTTATCGTGAAACTCTTCACACGCCTGCAGCGTGTTTTGTATCAGTGTTGCGACGGTCATCGGTCCCACACCGCCCGGCACTGGCGTGATGTAGGAGGCGCGTGCTGATGCGCTCTCAAAATCAACGTCGCCCACCACTTTGCCGCTCTCAAGACGGTTAATCCCCACGTCGATGACAATCGCGCCGGGTTTAATCCAGTCACCTGGAATAAAGTTGGGTTTGCCCACCGCGACCACCAGAAGATCGGCGTGTTCAATGTGGTGACGCAGATCTTTAGTAAAACGGTGGGTGACGGTTGTGGTGCAACCCGCCAGCAGCAGTTCCATGCTCATCGGACGACCGACGATATTGGACGCGCCGACCACCACGGCATTCAGGCCGTAGGTGTCGATGTTGTAGCGCTCCAGCAGCGTGATGATACCGCGCGGCGTGCAGGGACGCAGCGTGGGCGCGCGCTGACACAGGCGACCCACGTTGTAAGGGTGGAATCCATCGACATCTTTATCAGGGGTGATGCGCTCCAGTACCTTCACGTTATCGATGCCCGCTGGCAGCGGCAGCTGAACCAGGATGCCATCGATGTCGTCATCCTGATTGAGCGTGTCGATCAGCGCCAGCAGCTCATCTTCGCGGGTGGTGGCGGGCAGATCGTAAGAGCGCGAGTGGAATCCGACCTCTTCACAGGCACGGCGTTTGCTGGCCACATAGATTTGTGAGGCTGGGTTTTCACCCACCAACACGACAGCCAGGCCCGGGGCGCGTTTTCCGGCCGCCAGGCGCTGCTTCACTTTTTCCGCAACCTCAACGCGCACCTGCTGCGCAATCGTTTTACCGTCAATAATTTTTGCTGCCATCAGAGAGGAAATCCACTGTGTTGTGTTGAATCGGGGAAGGGGGCTATTTTGTCAGAAGCGCGGGCTGCTGTCAGTCACAGTTTCAGCCGTGCATGCGCCTTCCGGCTTTTTCGTCGCGACGAGAGCCAGCCTGCATGCGTATGATATCGGCAGGATAACCCGGGGACGATGTCATGATTTGGATAATGATTGCTACGCTGGCGGTGGTATTTGTCGCTGGATTTCAGCTGCTCACCGCTGGCTCACGCCACGCCGCCCAGCGGCTCAGCAAACGGCTGCGTCTGCCACCGGTACAGGTGGAATCGATGATCTCTATGATGGGCAAAGAGGCGGCGAAAGAGTTTACCGACTATCTCAGCAGCGACAATGAAACGCATCTGCATAATGGTGCAGCGGTGCTGCTGATCTGGCAGGTGTTGATTGTTGACGGCAGCGAAGAGAACAGCCAGCGCTGGCATGCGATTCTCAGGCATGCCGGTTTTCCACCGCTTATCAGCCGCCAGCAGCTGCTGCTCGCGCTGGGCTTTCTGCGACAGCTGGAGCCAGATAGCCAGGAGCTGCACGCACTTCGTGAGCAATACAATGCGCGTTTCACATCACAAGGGATTGAGCTGGAAGGAGAATTCACCGGCACCAGTAAACTTGTGTCACTCAGCGAATGGCGCAAGCGTCACTGACGCCGATTGGTTATTACATCAGCACTTCGCTGTCGGGAAATGGCAAAAACGTTGACGTACCCGCTTCCCGACGTATAATCCGTGCCATCTCCATGCGCCCTTAGCTCAGCTGGATAGAGCACCGGCCTTCTAAGCCGTAGGTCACAGGTTCGAATCCTGTAGGGCGTGCCAAATAAATTCAATGACTTACCCCCCTCCTCCGACTACCTGATTTTCCACATGGGACAGATGTGGGACACGACTGCCAAAAATCGCATCAATTTGCTGTGCATGCTCCGTTAAGTGGTTAGGTGCAAGATGAGCATATCGTTGTACCATTTCGATACTCTCCCAGCCTCCCATTTCCTGAAGTGCTCACAGCGGAACGCCAGACTGGATTAACCAGTTCGCCCAGGTGTGCCTCAGGTCATGCAAATGGAAGTCTTCAATCCCTGCCGCTTTCAGACCGATATTCTGGGGTGATGTGAATCTTACAGGTTCGCATACTCCAGTATTTCTTCACCCATCAGCGTACAATCCACGTCCGAATAATACATAAAGCGCATACGGTATTTACCTTTATAGATATATCCCCAAATTTCAAGAGCGTCTAATTTTTGGGTGCCGCCTTGCGGATTCTTAATCTTTGCCAGCGGGGTAACTTTTTTATCAATAGAGATTCTGTCACCGTTATCCCGATAGAATGACAGCAGCTTTAATGTTTTTCATTGAGCAATCCCCATTTCCTTTTTAATACGATCCAACGCCAGATGCCTTTGAGTAAAGCCATTCAGGCCACCATTAACAAGCAGTGTAACGGCTTTCAAATCGTCTTTATCCGCACGTGGATTAACGAACCGTGAGACCCAGAACCCGCACGCTGTTCTGACTGCAATGTCCGGATAAACGGCAACGGAATCTGGATGATTGACCAAATCCTTATGTAGAATTTTGCCGTAGCGGTCATAATTTTCTCTGCCCGTAAGATGCAGCATCCTACGGCCAATATATTCAGGTCCGTCTCCCGGAAAGTTGTTGCCGACATTGCGGCCTGTTCTTGTATCTGGCTCTTTCAATGAGTGCAGGGAAACTGTCTGTTTCAACGCATGAAAAGGTTGATGAAAACTAAGTTTAATCCTGTGACGATAAAAGCTTAAAAAGAGGAAAATTATGCCTGTTTTATCTTTATTATTTCTCTTCAGCTTTTAATTTACCATCTGGCGTTAAGGTGTATGTATGCTCATCTATATTAATATAGCTTTTACTATTAAGGCTTCCTCTAACAATAATTGCTATGCTGTTATAAACACATTTCTTATTCTCGCCATTACTATCATCAAAGCAGGTATAGTCATCAATTGAACCATCTCTGGTTCCTTTTGGTAATTGTTCATAACCGCCGAAGTTCATGACGATAACTGTGTAATTATCGGGAGTGCTGATAATATGATATTTTTTCTGAAGTGAATCTTTATTTTTCAACCACCAGTTTAGTTTTCCTTCAGTAGTCATTGGTAGATGTTCGACAAAAACTGCACCATTATTAACTCTGACTATTTTGGCTGGCTTTGTAGCAATCCATACGCAGTATGCTGTTATTAAAAAAATCACAACTACGCTAATCCTTTTGTATTTAAACATTGTTTTCTCCTGTCAATGTTATAGTAGCCTCGAAATTTGTGAAAAATGGCTTCTGAGAAAAATGCTTTGCTCTCTGTAGAACGAACCATATTCTAAAGAAAGCAATAGAGTTAAATTTAACTTTTAAGATATCTTCTTTATCTAAGCCAAAATGATCTTGTGCTCTGTATTTGACAGTCGCACTATATTTATTGCCCTGAAAGGTCAGGCTTTCTATAGAGATTTCTGTGCTGTTTATATCGTGAACAGTAATGCCCATTCCATTGACGAAATCTTTCCATCTTGTGTATTTAGGTAGGCGACTTTTAGACAACACATTTGAAAAATGCTCTTTCGTCAATTGTGACTTATTAAAATCAAATTGCTCGATAGTGCTTTTAATTATGGATAATGTGCTATCGATAGAGTTGTCACTCAATATGAGATTTCTGTAGGCATTGTTCATAAAAGGATGTTGAAAATCATTTCCATTACTACGTTCCATGTGATTGAAAAGATTTATAATCAAGCCTTGGTATGGTCCTCGGAAAGAAAAAGCATAGGACTGAGATCGTAGCTCATCATATAATATCGCAATAGCTTTTTCTCTATTAACCGGCTGTATAGAGTGAGTAGCAGGATGCTGATAGGAGGGACCAAAAGTAGCCCAATCGATGAAAGTTGATACTTGCCCGAGATGATAATGCTTTTTTAGTAAATCAACATCCATATCGCCACTTTGCATGTCATCGGCATTTCTGTCATTGAAGCTTTTTTTTGTAGTGAAGATGATCAGTTTTTTGTCGATTCCTTTCATTTAAAAATCAATCCCTTTTATTCAAATGTTTGAGTATTATACATTTTCTGTTTGTAAAGTAAGTTAAGAATCTTCTCAACATTGTTCAGAGTCATCGACGCCCACACGATCATGCAGTGATGAACTTTAGCCGTGAGAGTAGTCATTTTCTAAAGAGTCATATTTGGAGGCAGATCACAAATTTAAATGAAAAAATCACATATGCAACAGATAACTGGCTCGAAAGTTATAATCCTGCATCGATTTCAGTGGCTTACGCCATATTCCACCCTACCTGATTTTCTCCTTGTGTCATATTTGTGTTGTTTTCCTCCAAAAGTGAGTCAACTTTGCGCGCATGTTAAGTCAGATGGTTAGGTGCCAGATGAGCATATCGACGCACTATTTCGATGCTTTCCCATCCGCCTATTTCCTGCAGCGCGGACAGCGGAACGCCAGACTGGATTAAGCAGTTCGCTTAGGTGTGTCTTAGGGCATGAAAGCGGAAGTCTTTCACTCGCAACTGGATGGGGCGGTTATGAGCAGCGACAGCTCGGTGACGAAGGTGGCGGGTGAATGGGGGCGAGCTGAGCCGCAGAGCACGCGAACCAGACGCTGTCGCCGCTATTTGACAAGGAGCGTGAGTAGAACCGGCTGCGTGAGACGCAGCTGATAGGTAAAATCAGTAACCGGGCGGCGGACATCCCACGGAAAGAGGAGCAGATAGCCGCGACGAAGGCCGCGAACGAACGGGTGAAGGATGTCACGCCGGGGCAGCTGAAGACGGCAGAGGCGGGGCGAATCCGGGTAAAAAGCCAACGGCTGGGGACATCAGCGGGCAGGCTTACCAGACTTTCTATACCTAAATTAAAGGAGCAGTAGCTGAATCTGCTGGTTCTGAATATCCTGAAAGTTCCGAACAGAACCTGGCTGAAAAAGTTCAGCAGCAACTGGAGAAAAGAGTGATGCAAAATAAGAAAATTAAACTCTTATTATTATTGATTTCTTCATGGGTAGTGGGCCTTTTCATTATTCTTGTAGGTGGTCGAATATTTATATCTCTGGCATCCTATTTTTTATCAGGTGATTTTGATTTTTATCGAAATGACTTAGTCAGAGCAGCTGAAATATCAATTGGATGTGGGGTGATTATTGGCGTAGGACAATGTCTCATGTCGAAAGAGAAACCGTCCTCGCCTTCAAATCCTGAGTGATGTACATAAATCATGGCCTTGTTGCCGGGATTTTACATTATGTGTCAGCCAGTTACCCTTCAGTCGCCAGCTGGATGATTAACCGTCCCGGCCCGGTGATTACCTCGATCTTTTGCCCGGTGGTAAAGCCCAGCGCTTCCAGCCAGCGTCCCTTGATGGTGAGCTGTGGCAGCGGGTTCGGCTGACCTTTATTGGGTCGGTATCCCACTCTGTAATAATGCGCCCGCGATTCGCTGGCGGCGGTTGTGGATGTGCGTGTCTCTGACTTATGATGCGTGTCAGCCATGATCAACTCCTTCTTAGTTGCTTATGGTCAGCGGCTGCTGCGGGTTGCCGCCCGCTTCAGCCGCGCAAAAATCTCTCTTTTCGCGCTTCCCGTTCTGTTATTCCCTGTTTAAATATACAACTTCTGCCCGGTAAACGCGCTGAAACTTAAATATAATCTTGCGATGCCTCTCTGGAAAAATGAATTCTTTCCATTTCACATTTTTCTTATCTCTTCTTTCTTATGAGGTCTGTAATATCTGCTCTGGGCGGGCATTCATATTGTGAATCTGTGTTATTCGCCTTCAGTCCCTCTCAAAAATGCCGCTGCTCCTTACACTCAGTATATTTTTTATGGTTACGCCTGAGGCTCAGCGGGATTTCTGATGGCTGCCAATGACGCGCTTTTTACAGACTGCGTCGTTTAGCTTTGTGATATAACCAGATGCCAGTGAAGGCAAGCAGCACAGAAAAAAGCGCCTTTAGAAGAATCACTGTGAATCCGAAGCTATCCATAGCACTTTCACCATCACCATTAGTCTGGCCTGCAATCAGTGATGTGATGAATCCTTCGGGTATAAGAACCCAGGAAGCGAAAAGGATTGCCATAAATATCCCTATTTTCATTGCGAGACACCCTTTGTGAAATGATGAACATCAATGCAGCAGTATGCAACCCCATCATACACCGGAGTCGACACTATTGAGTGGGTGAATCCTGAAGCTATTGCGAAGCCTTAAATATGCCAGCCACCACATTGAGTAATCACGCTGCCACAGCAAGCCTCATCACACACTTTCCTTCCCCCTGCCGCAGTGCCATGATACCCCTCATCATCACCGTTCATGGCCAGCCTGACACAGCGCATAAACAGGGAACTCACCACCATGGAAAATAACCATCTGACAGACATCGCTGACGCCTTTCCTCAGTTAGCCATCGATCTGAAATACGCCACCGCCGACAACCTCACCGGGCAGCCAATCTACCGCGACGCGCGCTGTCTGCTGCACGCAGATGCGGCAAAAGCGCTGGCGAAAAGTATCGATATTGCAGAGGTCGCAGGCTATACGCTGCTCATTCTCGACGCATACCGGCCTCCTGAAGCGCAGGCGATCCTCTGGCAGGCGTGCCCGAATCCGGACTATGTTGTTCCCCTGGCACTCGGCTCTAATCACAGCCGGGGCACGGCGGTGGATGTGACGCTGATCGACGAGCGCGGCGAGATAATGGATATGGGCACCGGCTTTGATGAGATGAGCGAGCACTCTCATCCTTATCATCCTGCGGTAGCCGTGCAGGCGCAGCGCAACCGGCTGCTGCTCAATGCCATCATGCTGGGAGGTGGCTTTACCGGCATTGCAACTGAATGGTGGCATTTTGAACTGCCCGATGCCGGGCGCTATCCACTCATCGAAGGACTATTCGGCTGCTATGCAACAACGCGAATGGAAAATATCAGCCTGTCTTCGTAAAGGACGCAGGTTTTATTACAGGCGAAAAGTTTATGCAGTAATAAATTTAAAGGGATAGAGAGAACGGGCGGGGCAGGGCGCAGAAACAGGTACGTGAAATAAATACGCCGTGGCGGGAGCCACGGCGACGATATTATGCAGACTGCCACTCGCTTTCAACGTCAGCTTTGGCTTTAGAAAGGATGACTTTGTTATCGTCAACCTCTTTCACCCAGCTGAAAGGAATAATGTGGTGTTTGCCGCCCGCTTCCGGATCGCTTTTCGCCAGCTTAATTTTGTCGTCACCTTCGAAATGATCGACGATACCGACATGTTCACCGTTAACATCAACAACCTGGGCGTGATCTAAAATTTCTGATTTATCTACCATGGTGGCTTAATCCTTATATTTAATGAGTTCAGTTGCCGTCAGACAAAACAAGTCTGGCTGTTAAATGCCGTTTTAGCCAGGCGATTAACAAAATGAAATAGTTAAGCTGACTGGCCCTGATGGCGATGGTGATCAGACCGATGACCTCGCTGCAGGCCAGCCTGCAGACGTTTTACCTTACTGAAAGGAGTGACCATGAGAGCAGTCAGTTCAATAACGGCCGAAGGCGGCGTCTGGATTAATCAGCCGCCGGTGCACAGTCTGGATGGTGAAACATTGCAGTTTGAAACCGCGTTAAACAGTGATTTCTGGCAGCGCACCTGGTACGGCTTCGAACGGCACAGCGGCCATGCATTTGGCTTCTGGGTGGAACACGACTTTACCGTTCAGGTGCAGGTGAGGGCGGACTTCAGCCAGCTTTATGACCAGGCCGGTCTGTTTATTCAGGACAGTGAAACGCACTGGGTTAAAGCAGGCATTGAGTTTAACGATGACCAGCCTGCTATCGGCAGCGTGGTCACGCGCGAGTTTTCTGACTGGTCTACCGGTGTTTTCCCCGGTGATGCGCGTCAGTTCTGGATGCGCGCCACGCTGGAAAAGGCGGCATTGCGAATCCAGTACTCCACCGACGGCCTGACCTGGCCACTTTTGCGGCTCTGTCCCTGGCCCGGTCAGGCGCGGCGTTTTGTCGGCGTGATGGGCTGCTCGCCGGAGCGGCAGGGGCTGGCGATCCGTTTTTCCGACTTCAGGCTGGGGCCTCCCCTCAGTAAAGATCTGCACGACCTGTCATAACCGGGGCGGCACATTGCATATCGTCACGGAATCGGCTTAATTGTCAGGTCAAAATTTGCGGTGACGCGTCGTCCATGCAGGACGACGCCTTTTCAGGGAAAGCTATGCGCTGTGCCACCTCGTTTACCACACTGCTGGTTATCAGCTGCTGCGCCGGATGGGCTCAGCAGGCCGTCGCCGATACCGTCTGGCTGAATAATGGCGACCGGCTCACCGGCACCATCCGTTACTTGAGCGATGGCAAGCTGGCGATAGAGACGCATTACGCCGGCACGGTCACGCTGGACTGGAATGCGGTCAGCACCCTCGCCAGCGACAATCCGGTGAATGTTGAAAACAAAAAAACCGGTGAACATTATCAGGTGCGGCTCTCCTCCTCGGATCCCGGCTACGTCTGGGTGGAACGCGACGAGCAGGAGCAGCAGGTCTCCGTCAGGCGCATCGATGAGTTTATGAAAGCCAAAGTCCGCAGCGATCAGCTCGCCTGGACCGGCAACATCGACGCCGGTATGAAGGTCAAAAAGGCCTCTACCAAAACGGACGACTACAGTTTTGCGCTCAACACCAAGCTGAACCAGGGAAAATGGCGGCATGATATTGGCGCAACCTACAATCGCGAGCAGGAAAACGCGAGTGTCAACACTGACAACTACAGCCTGCGCTACGCCGTTGACTATCTGTTCCGGGAGCAGTTCTTCTGGCAGGCACGCGCCACCTATAAGCGCGACTGGGTGGAGAATCTGTCGCGCCAGGCACTGATTGGCACCGGTCCCGGCTATCAGCTGTGGGACACCGAACTCAGCAGCTTCTCGCTCTCCCTGCTGGGTGGTGCCTTTGAGTATGGTTACAGCGATGACCGGGAGGAGCGCCACTTTGGCGGCTCGCTGCGCTGGAACTATCAGCGCTATCTGCTGGGCAAATCGGTCACGCTCTACAGCAACGGTGATGTCGGTCATTCGCTGGATGACGACGGCGTATTCATGCTGGATGCGGAAGTTGGCCTGCGCTACAGCCTGACCTCCTGGTCGACCCTGCATGTTGGCTACCATCGTAATCTGGTCAGCGGCATTCCTGATACCCTGAACGAAGGGATCTTCTCCACCGGATTAGGCCTGAAGTGGTAACCCGCTGACGACACACTGTTGCAGCAAATCCTTACGGTTTTTATCCGGTTACGGGCGCGGGATTGGCTAAGCTGCTTCTATTGTCACAACGGGAACACAGAAGATGATCGTAAGCAGCAGGGTGTATCGTCCGGGATGCGCGGGCGAAGAGATAGACGTTGAGGATATCAGCGACGTGATTAAAGAGCCGGAGGCGTTTATCTGGCTCGGCCTGTGGCAGCCAGACGCGGCGTTTATGGCAAAGATCAAAGAAGAGTTCGGACTCCACGAACTGGCCGTTGAAGATGCGCTGAATGCGCATCAGCGGCCCAAGATCGAACATTATGGCGAGTCGCTGTTTATCGTGGTGAAAACGGTGCGTGCGAAAGATGACAGCTGTGAACTGGGCGAAACCCATTTCTTTGTCGGAAAAAATTTCCTGATCAGCATCCGTCACGGTGCCTCGGAGAGCTACAGTCCGGTGCGCGAACGGGCGGCTGAAAATCCGGCGCTGCTGAAACTGGGGCCGGGTTATCCGCTCTACTGCCTGCTCGATTTTATTGTCGACCGTTATGCCGAACTCTCCACCTCGCTGAACGAACGCGTCGGGCAGATGGAGAACGATCTCTTCACCAGCGAATTTGACCGTCGATCGGTACAGGCGGTCTATACCGTGCGGCGGCAGCTGCTGAAGCTGCGCAATGCGGCACTGCCGCTGGAGGAGATCTGCAACCAGCTTATTCACCTGCATGAGGATCTGATCCCGCGCCCGCTGCGTGCCTATATCCGGGACGTGCAGGATCACGCCCGCCATGTGGTGACCGATGCGGAAGATATGCGCGAGATGCTCACCAGTGCCATGCAGGTCAATCTGGCGCTGGTGACGGTGCAGCAGAATGAGGTGGTAAAAAAGCTGGCGGGGTGGGGCGCCATCCTGGTGATCCCGACCGTGGTGTTCAGCATGTATGGCATGAACTTCGAACATATGCCGGAGTTGAAGTCGCATTATGGCTATCCGCTGGCAGTCGGTCTGACGCTGCTGGCCTGCGGCGGATTGTGGGCCAGGCTGCGTCGCTCCGGCTGGCTGTAGGGCAATCCAGAGGCGGACGAATTAATTCTCCGCCTCGCTTAATGCTTATTTTCGTTATTTAAGCGCAGCGCATCTGATAGGGCGATAATATCTTTTTTATCGCTGTTCACCGGATGGCAATTAATGTGGATCTGCACGTGCTGTTATTCCTTCCCGGTCGATGCTGGCTGAATTTTTATTTCTTCACTACGATAAACTGACAAAACGAGAGGCGACTTACCGTCTGGCGAAATAAGCCTGACGCTGATGAGAGGCAATAAGATCAGGAGAGATTCAGATGAAAGAACGGCTTGCGGCGGCGTGTCTCTCCTCATCCGTCACGCACTCCGGCGGATCTGAGGCTTCGGGACGATACTGCCATGAATGACAGCGACTGGGTGCTGGCAATTGCCCGGACGCAGTTTGCGCTGACCATGGGCATGCATATTACGCTGGCGGCGCTGACGCTGGGACTGGCCCCCTTTCTGGTGTGGTTTGAGGCGCGCTGGCTGTGGGGAAAGCAGCAGGCTGCACGGGATGCGCTGCACTTCTGGCTGACGCTCTTTTCCCTGACGGTGGCGATAGGTGCCGCCTCCGGCGTCGTCATGGAGTTTCAGTTCGGCACGCACTGGGCGCGCTTTTCACAGCAGGCCGGCGGCGTGATTGGGCCGTTAATGTTCTATGAGGTGCTGGTCGCGTTTTTTCTCGAATCGGCCCTGACCGGAGTGATGCTGTTCGGCTTCAACAAAATCCGGCCCGGCGTGCATTTTGCCGTGACCTGTCTGGTGGCGTTCGGCGCGCTGCTCAGCGCCTTCTGGATTCTGGCTGCTAACTCATGGATGCAGACGCCGGTCGGCTTTACGCGCGATCCGAACGGGGTTTTTCTGGCCGACAGCTGGCGGTCGCTTTTGCAGGCTCCCTCCTTTGTGTGGCGCTTCAGCCATATGGTGGTCGGGTCGCTGATTGCCGTGGCGGTGATGATCGCGGGCGTGGCGGCGTGGCGACTCCGGTATTTCAGCGGGGAAGCGGCTTCGCGTCTGATGCTCAACAGCGCGCTGACGTTGCTGCTGTTTGCGGTGCCACTGCAGATCGTTCTCGGCGATCTGCACGGTGAAAACACCCGCGACTACCAGCCCGCTAAACTGGCTGCGATGGAAGGCAGCTGGCACCAGCCAGCCCCCGGGGAGGGGGAACCTCTGCGGCTGTTTGCGCTGCCGGACCAGCAGGCGCAGCGCAACATTCTGGAGGTCACTCTGCCCGCACTCGGATCGCTCTATCTGCGCCACAACCTCTCCGGCCACATTAAAAGCCTGAGCGAATTTCCCGCGGATGCCATCCCCCCGGTGCTCCCGGTCTTTTTCGCTTTTCGCCTGATGGTGGGGCTGGGGGTGATTATCCTGGCGACCACGCTGGCGGCGAATCTGCAGCGCTGGCGGGGAGGGCTGACCACGTCGGGGCGTTTTCTGCGCTGGCTGACATGGCTCTCACCGGCGGGCTTTATTGCCCTGCTGTCAGGCTGGGTCGTGACCGAAGTCGGGCGTCAGCCGTGGACGGTCTATGGCCTGTTACGCACCGCACAAAGCGTCTCGCCGCTGTCACTCAGCAGCACGCTGGGCATCTTCGTGGCGGTGCTGCTGATCTATGCGCTGACCTTCGCCCTCGGCTTACGCTATCTGGTGCGCCGGGTTAAAGGTGAGATGCCATCGGGAGAACCGGTGGTGATTGCGCTGAAAACGCCCCATTAGGAGAGTGACATGGCCGAACTCTCTGCGCTGATTATCTGTCTCTCTCTGCTGCTCTACCTGCTGCTGGATGGCACGGATCTGGGCGTGGGGATGCTTTTCTGCTGGTTTCACGATGATGAACAGCGTGAACTGATGACGCACAGCATTCTGCCGGTGTGGGATGCGAATGAAACCTGGCTGGTGCTGGCGGCGGGTGGGCTGCTGGCGCTGTTTCCGCCGGTCTATGCGCTGCTGTTCAGTCAGCTGAGTGTTCCACTGTTTGCCATGCTGCTGGCGCTGCTGGTGCGGGCGATGGCACTGGAGTATCGCGCTCAGAGTTCTCCCCGCCTGCGTCGCTGGCTGGATCGCCTCATGGCGGGCAGCTCCGCGCTGGCGACCTTTATTCAGGGCTGGTGCGCCGGCATGATCATCAGCGCTCAGCCGCAGACCGGCCTGCCGGATGGACTGAGCCTGGTGCCGCTGCTCAGCGGCGCGGGCCTGATGGCGATCAATTCGCTGATGGCCTGCTGCTGGATTGGCTGGCGCATTGGTGAGCGGGTACAGCCGCTGGCGGCGGCACTGAGCTGGCTGTGGTGGCTGCTGGCGCTGGTTATTTTTCTGGCCGACCTCTATCTCAATGCCGATCTCTGGCGGCAGAGCTGGCAGCGACCGCCGGGCAGGATCGCAGCAGGCGCGATAGTATTGCTCTGGATCGCCCTGCCGGTGGCCTTGTGGCGCGCCAGGCCGCTACTGCAACTCATTCTGACGCTTATGCTGATTAGCGCACTCTTTAGCGGCGTATTGTGTGGCCTCTATCCGTGGCTGGTGCCCTATCAGTTTACGCTCAGCGACAGCGCCGCCTCGCCGGTCACGCAGGGTTTTGTGCTGGTGGGAGCGGTGATTGCGATGCCGCTCACGCTGCTCTACCACAGCTGGTCGTTCTGGGTTGAGCGACGCGCGAAATAATGCCCGTCCGCTATGCTTCAGGCAGCGTGCTGCAGAGGCGGGTACGCTTACCAGAGGGAATGAGAGTGAAGAGAGATCGCGTTGTGAGTCGGGACTACCCGATAAAAGAAGATCTTCGCTGGGTACGGCGTGAATGGCTGATTCAGCGGGCAGGGGAGTATCTGTTAATTCTGCTGGTGATTCTAGGGGCGTGCGGCCTCTTTTCTAAAGGGGTGCTGAGCGATGGCCATAGCCGCTCGCCAGACGGCACACTTCAGGTTGAATATGAACGGTTCGGCCGGACCGAAAGCAATATGGATATGCGGATTGGCTACAACGCACCCGCCGGCGATCGCTTCACGATCACGATTGGCGGCGGCGCGCTGAATAATCTGCAGATCCAGACGCTGCAGCCGCAGCCGCTGGAAGCCGTGACGATCGGCAGCGATCTGCGGCTGACCTTTTCCAGCGGTGACACCGGGGCGGATCACGCGATCTGGCTCGGCCTGCAGCCACGCGATGCGGGCCTGATTCACGTCACGATTCAGGGCGATGATCACGCACCGGCCCGATTTACTCAATGGATCTATCCCTGACAGAGGCACTTTATGGAAACGGTTTTACGCGCTGCAGCGATCTACCTGGTTCTGATGGTGGTGTTCAAAATTGCGGGCAGACGCACGCTGTTGCAGATGACCTCTTTCGATCTGATCTTGCTGCTGATTATCAGCGAAGCCACGCAGCAGGCGCTGCTGGGCGATGATTTCTCGGTGACGGGCGCGGCGCTGACGATTATCACGCTGGTGACGATCGACATCGTAATGGGAAAACTGAAAAGCCGCTTTCCGGTGGTGGAGCAGGCGATCGATGGCGGTCCGGTGATTCTGGTGGAAAACGGCAACCTGCTGACCGAACGTATGAAGATGACCGGGATTGATCCTGACGATGTGCTGGAGGCGGCGCGTTCCGGACCGGGACTGGAACGGTTTGATCAGATTAAGTATGCCGTGCTGGAGGTCAACGGACATATTTCGGTTATCCCCCGCGCGGACAGCTGACCGCCACAGACGGCAGGGTCCGCCGGGCTGCGGATGCCACGCCTGGCGGGCAGGGTGAATCTCGCTTCGCTTGCTATTCAGCCGATCTGCGCCAGGCTGAGTAACCGAACCGTGTTTTATTTTCTGAGCTGGCCTGACACTCAATCAGCGTTATGCTTAACAAGTCAGGTATATAGTGAATGATTTTAACCGTTTTACGTTCTATCCGGTCACCGGCTGGCACATCGGCCCGTTAAGCGGGCACGCCGCGCTGGTGCTGCAGTTCAGCTATCTCGATCCTCAGGTCCCGCGCGCGCGATCGGCGCAGGAGTCGCTGTTTTTTGGCCTGACCATCGAGATGGCGAAAGAGCTGGTCAGCAGCCTCACCACGCAGATCAACGACGCCGAAAAGAACGGCACTCAGCATTAACCCCGCGATGTGACATCCGCTATTCCGCTGTCGGACCGGCAGGGGCATAAACCTGTATGGCCCCTGCGATCAGGCGAAAATGGGCGGGCGTCTGTCCGATAATCTCGCCGTCTGCATTGATGTAATGGGGACGGCGCGTTTCGATGGTGAGCGCCGTCGTGCTGAAGGTGCGCACGTTGCGCCAGCGACCCTGCGTACCCCGTCGCAGAAAGGGCAGCAGCGCAATCAGCTGCCAGCTGTGCCGGACCTCCAGGCTGTAAACGTCCAGCAGCCCGTCGTCGGGTGCGGCGCGCGCTTCGACCGTCATCCCTCCGCCATAAAAACGGCCGTTGCCCACGGAAACCTGAACGGTCCGGATGGGCATGCGCTGCTCCTCATGGATCAGGGTGGCGCTGAACGGACGGCTCTGACGCAGCAGCCGCAACGCCGCCAGAGCATAACCGCCGACTCCCCAGCGTTTTTTCGATTCTGCGGTGAGATTGCGCGCCAGCTCGGCGGAAAAGCCGATGCTGGAGACGTTGAGAAACAGATGCTGATTCACCTCCCCCAGATCGACTGCGCGCAGCTGCCCGTCAGTGATAATCTGCACCGCCTGCTCCAGCGTGGCGGGGATGCCGAGCGTCCGGGCAAAGTCGTTGGCGGTGCCCAGCGGCAGGATCCCCAGCGGCAGGCCGGTCTGCATCACGCCCGGCGCGGCGGCGTTAAGCGTGCCGTCCCCCCCGCCAACGATCACCGCATCAATGCGATGGGCATAAGCCGCGATGAGTTCGCAGTAGCTGCGGCTCTCCTCCTCAGCCGGTTGCAGCAGGGTGATACCCGCCTGAGTCAGCAGCGTCCTGGCCCTGCTGGCCGCCGCACGGCCTTTACGCGAACGCGGATTGATCAGCAGCAGGGCGGTTTTCAGAGGGTGAGACATATTTTTCCGTCATCCTGATGTCAAAATGGCTGGCACGAGGCGGAAAGTACAGCATCGGTATGCGCGGTGAACAACCCTGCTTGCGCTACTTTACGTAACCACCGGCGTGCCATAAATGGCGATAAAAATCGTCTACACTACCAGGGTCGGTTCCATATCGAGGAGTGACAATGACAGAAGATGAATTCAGAAAACGATTAGCCGGAGAGGGGTTTGACGAGCCACTGCTGGTGGAACGTGCGCCCGCCACCGAGCTCGACAATCATGTCCATCCCTTTGAAGCACTGGCCCTGATCCTCAGTGGTGATATCACCATCAGTACAGAACAGGGCGAGACCACTTACCATCCGGGAGAGACGTTTCACCTGCAGCCGAATGAGCTGCATCGTGAGGCGTTCGGGCCGCAGGGCGTCCGCTATCTGGCGGGACGGAAATATGAGTGACGGGCGGGCAGTATGACGGTTTCTGACGATCTCTTTGCCCGCCTGGCGCGCTCGCCATTCCGCCAGCGCTTTCGACTGGGGCGCGCGGAGTATGATTATGCGCTGAGCAAAGGCGAGCCGGTGTTGCGTGAGCATGCCGCAGAGTTTGTTGCACAGCGGCTGGCGCCCGCCCGGCCTGCGCGTGATGGCAAACAGACGCCGATGCGCGGTCATCCGGTGTTTATCGCCCAGCACGCCACCGCGACCTGCTGTCGCGGCTGTCTGAGCAAATGGCACAATATTGCTCAGCAGCAGCCCCTGAGCGCAGAGCAGCAGGCCTATGTGGTGTCAGTGCTGTTGCAGTGGATCAGCGATCAGATGCAGCGTCCCGCACCGCCCGCGCGGGTGGTCAGAAAGACGACGAAGCCGGATGACGATCCGCAGCTCGCGCTCTGGTAACGGACGATCAGGCTGCCCCGGAGGGAATTTTCTGGTGAAAACTGGCCCTTTTTCATTCCTGGTTTATTCTTAAATCTTTCCTGGAATCGCTATGCCAGGATTAAAACCTACACGGCAACAATGAATACAGAGGGAATTATGAAGAAATCAATTATTGCACTGTCTGCTATTTTGCTGGCCTCGCCGGTATTTGCTGCTACCACTACCGATAACACCGTTGCGGAAGCGCACAAAGGCGCGGATACCGCTAAAGAAAAACTGCATCATGCGCAGAATCAGGGCGAAGAGCTGAAGCTGAAATCTGAGCACGCGGCGGAAGGCAAGAGCCACACCACCGGCAGCAAAATCAGCGAAGGCACCCAGAAGGGCTGGCACAAAACGAAAGAAGGTGCCGAGAAAGGCTGGGATAAAACCAAGCAGGGCGCTGAAGATCTGAAAAACAAAGCGACCAACTGATTCGCTGCCATTTCAGATAAAAAAGAACCCACCGAAAGGTGGGTTTTTTTATGGCTGCAATGCCAGGGCAGATTGCTTTGATATTGAGCCTGCCCCGGGAGCA
This sequence comes from Pantoea sp. EKM103V, assembly GCF_011800365.1. Taxonomy (NCBI): domain Bacteria; kingdom Pseudomonadati; phylum Pseudomonadota; class Gammaproteobacteria; order Enterobacterales; family Erwiniaceae; genus Pantoea; species Pantoea sp. EKM103V. Next base: position 223,171 of record NZ_JAALFQ010000001.1, read on the forward strand.
GGGGCAGATCGGAAAGTCGCTTATGCCATCCATGGCCGCTCGGCCCGCACCGTCCCTGGCGCGGGACGCTTTCCTCTTCTGACCCTGTTCCCGACGCGTTGCGCGTTTTCATTGCTGCCTGATTAACCGGGTCTTAAATTTTGTAGCCTCTGAAAACCCACCGAAAGGTGGGTTTTTTTATTTCCAGAGAAAATCAGGCTTTGCTGGCGGCGGCTTTTTCTTTCTCCGCCGCCGCTAAGGCTGAGACTTTCATCTCCGCGTCAGCCGCTGCTTCGGCTGCAACGGCGGCGGCTTCTGCCGCGGCCTCGGCGGCGGTCTCAGACTGTTTCTTGCCCTCTTCGATCACCTCTTCGTCGATGACTTCGATGTTCTCGCGATTATCGCGACCGGAGAGCAGGTTCCAGCAGGCGATGAACAGCGCCGCAATCACCGGACCGATGACAAAACCGTTGATGCCGTAAATCTCCATCCCGCCCAGCGTGGCGATCAGGATCAGGTAGTCAGGCATTTTGGTGTCTTTACCGACCAGCAGCGGACGCAGGATGTTATCCACCAGCCCCACAATCACCACGAAGAAACCGACCAGGAAGAGGCCTTTCCACACGGCACCGGTGGCGAAGAAGAAGACCGCTGCAGGCACCCAGATAATGGCGGAGCCGACGGCCGGGATCAGGGAGAGGAACGCCATCAGCGCCCCCCACAGCAGGCTGCCGTCAATGCCGGTGAACCAGAAGGCCAGCCCGCCGAGAATACCCTGCACGATGCCGACCACAACCGTACCTTTGACCGTCGCACGCGCCACCGCGGCAAACTTCACCAGCAGGTGATGCTTGACGAAGGTCGAAAGCGGCAGCGCTTCCAGGATCAGATGCACCAGATAGGAGCCATCTTTCAGCAGGAAGAACAGCAGATAGAGCATCACGCCAAAACCGACGGTAAAGCTGAAGGTGCCCCTGCCGATGATGAATGCGCTGCCTGCCAGGTACTGGCCGCCCTTGAGGGCAAACGAGGAGAGCTTCTGCTGAATCTCTCCGGCGGTATCGAGATTATTTTCAGCCAGATAGTGTTTTGCCCAGCGCGGCAGATGCTGCAGCAGGTCGGCAAAAACCGCCGGGAACTGCGCCGAGTTGGTCTGCAGCTTGTGATAGACCGCATTGGTTTCGACCACCAGCGATGAGGCGATAATGGCCAGCGGCGTAAACACAATCAGACAGATGCAGAGCAGGGTGAGCAGTGCGGCCAGGCCATTGCGTTCCCCCAGCCGGCCCCGCAGATAACTTTTCAGCGGATGGAAAATGACCGCCAGAATTGCCGCCCATAAAATCGGCGAGAAATAGGGCGAAAGCACCTCAAAAAAGGCGAACGTGGCGATCGCCAGAATCAAAATGAAAAATCCGATGTTCAATCCTTTAAAACGCATGGAAAAACCTCATCTGGAACATACTCTGATAAACCCGAAGCACGAATTTTCCGTGTCTGGCTTCGCTTGCACTGACCGCTCATCACTGAATATCGATCAGGCTTTACTCTTTAAATGCTGCCAGTGGCAGCTTCATGCAGGCTAACGCGTTGAAATTCAGGGCAGAAGCGGGGAACGGCGGATGTGCGTTCACGGCGTCGCGCCCGGACAGTCACGCACGGCAACTGACCATCACGCGCGGGATCCTACCTTAGCGTAGCGGTTTCAACCATTATTGGTAGGTCAGTCACTCATGATCGCGGCGGAATCTGCCGATAACCCGGTTAATGAGGTGAACATCGGGCGATGAAAAATGCATAACAGGATAATTCTGGCGGCGCTGCTGGCGCTGTCGCTGACAGGCTGTGCCACCAAGCACTATCCGCAGGCCACGGCGGTGACGCCGGAAGAGACGGCGATGCTCAGTTGTGGCGCGCTGGATCAGGAGCTGGTGAAAGCGCACGGCGTACAGAGCGATATTGAGCAGACCGGTCGGTTTGACGCCCTGACCGTGCTGGGCTTCGTCGGCGATTTTGGCCTGGGCAATGGCATTGCGAAATACAATGCCAGCCAGAAGGTGGCGCGGCGCGTCAGCCAGTTGCAGTCGCTGAAAGCCGCGAAGTGCAGCCAGCCTCTTGCGTAGCTGGCTGCGTCGGGTCAGCCGCGCGTCCGCTCGCTGACATGCTGCAGCCGGACATTTTCGGCGGCGCGCTTACCGGCGAGGAAAGCGTGGTCGGAATTGTAATATTCCCACTCACTGTAGCGGCCTGACAGATGGATATCCTGCGTCAGCAGCCACTGCCGGATCAGCGCCACGTTCGCACTGCGCGCATGGTCGTAGATGACGTAGGCGTAGGGCATATCGACCTCTGAGGCGCAGAGCAGCGGATCGCTCTCGCTGATCATCCCGACCCGGATGCAATCCTGACGGCAGCGTTCAATCAGCGCATCGCCCGTCAGCGGCAGCGGATGGGCGGCGTTGTAGGTGATTTCACAGGTTAAGCCGAACCCGCCGGGGGGATTGCAGTGCGGGCTGGCATTGCCCTGCACAAAGATGCGGTGAAACAGCGTGTCGCCCGGATAGTAAATCCAGTGTTTTTCGGTCAGGTCAGCCCGGCCGATGCCCAGGTTCACGCAGCGCACCGAGACAAACTGCAGCTGCTGTGCCGCCCGCTGTACATTCTCCGGCGCCTCATCGCCCATCAGTTTAATCAGTTCCGGCAGCGGCATGGTGCTGATCAACTGCTCATAGCGGTAGTGGCGTCCATCCGCCAGCAGCGCGACATGCGCCTGCGGATAAATCCGGCTCAGGGTGGCATCCGTTTCCAGTTTGCACTTCAGGTGCGGCAGAAAGCCGGACATCAGCGCCTGGAAGCCACCGCGCAGCGGATAGCCGAAGCGGGCGTTAGGCCCCACCGGTTTTGCCAGCGGCTGCAGTGCGCCATCGATAATCTGCGCCAGGTCGGGCAGCGGCACGCGTCCGCCCAGCCACGAGGTCTCCATCTCAGTCAGCGGCACTTTCCACAGTTTCTGGTTATAGGGCAGGGCAAAGTGGCGTGCGATCCCTTTCCCCCAGGTGCGCAGGATAAAGTGCTGAAAATCCTCTTCGCCTTCCACTTCACCGGCCAGGCTGCCCTCATCCGCTATCGCGCCATCGGCACAGCAGTCCCGTCGCGCCCGCGCCCGATCCAGCGGCACCGCGGGCGCGGCCGTTTCGCCATAGCGCGCCTCGATTGCGCCCAGCACGCACTCTTTTACGACCTCAACCGGCAGACCGTGCAGCGCCGACTGGAAGGGATAGCGGGTATAGATGCCGTCGTTCCAGACCCAGGCCTCACGCGCCTGCCAGTGCAGATTGTCGCCGAGCAGCATCTCGTAGAGCTGCAGGACATAGGGGTCCTGCGAAAACATAATGTGACCGGCATAGTCGAAGGTAAAACCCCGATCGTCGATGGAGCGGCACCAGCCGCCCGGCGTGGCATTTTTCTCCAGCAGCACCGCGCCTTCACCATAGTGATAACCGGCGCTCAGTCCGGTTGGCCCGGCACCGACAATCAGGCAGGGCACCGCTTCGCTCTCCAGCATCGCCGGGGTTAACGGCGTCACGTTCGCCTGGGCACTGGCTGGCGTGACCGGTTCACCGGCAGGCTGCGGATGCGTCAGAGCCTGCTGGATCAGGGCCTGTATCTGTTCTGCCGTGCGATCCCAGGAGGTCGCGTCCACTCTTACCTGCATCCGGCCCGCCAGCGCCAGTCGCTCAGCCACACTGAGGGTCATCGCCTCTTCACAGGCGGCAATAAAGGCGGCAGGGGTCTCTGCCACCGCCACTTCTTCAGCGTAATGTCGCGCCACGTCCACGATGGCGGTACTGACAATCGGCAGCTGTGCCGCCATATATTCCAGCACTTTGGTGGGCGAGATGAAACGCGTCGAGGCGTTAATGGCAAAAGGCATCAGGCAGACATCCCAGCCCGCCAGGAACTGCGGCAGCGCCTGATAGGGCTGCTGGCCGAGCCAGTGAATGTTGTCGCGCTGCGGCAGGCTGGCGGGATCGATTTTCACCACCGGCCCGACCATGATGATCTGCCACTCCGGATGGCTGTCCGCCAGCGCGGCAATCAGCGGCAGATCGATACGTTCATCCAGTACGCCGTAATAGCCAAGCCGCTTTGCCGGGATCGCATCCTGAAGCGGATGATGGTTACTGCGATCGCGTGCCTGCTCAAAGTGGACGGCATCCACGCTGCTGGGGAAGCAGTAAACCTGATGATGTTTATCGCGCTTTGCTTCATAGAGGCTGGAGCCGCCGGTGAACACCAGATCGGCGCGGGTCATCAGCGCCGATTCGCGCTGTTGCAGCTGGCGCGGGGCGTTGTGGAAGGCGGAGAGTTCATCCATGCAGTCGTAGATCACCAGCCGGGGTTTGAAGGGGGTGAGCAGCGGCAGAGCCATGGGGGTATAGAACCAGATCAGCGGCTCCTCCTCCTCCTCCAGCAGCGGGGCGAGCAGCAGCAGCAGTGGGGCAATCTGACTGTCGTGAAAACCGGGCGCGTCGTGGTGGGTATGCGGCTGGATCACGGTGATATTTGCTGCAGGCGAACTCTGATGCAGGCCAGGTGGTCCCGCCTGCCAGACCGGCTCCTCGACGAACAGCACGCGATAGTGCTGTGCCAGACGGGTCAGAAGCTGCTGCGGGCGCTGGAAAACAAAGCCCCAGCGTAAATGACTGAAAACGATAAGAGCGGGTTTGTTCATGACAGACTCCTGACAGGGGGATGAGGAAGGGACGATGTGCTGCAAAAAGCGCTGCGCCTGGCGCAGGGCGTCGGCATAAGGCTGCTGTAACTGGCGGGCGTAAGGATCGGGCCCTGACAGGTCCAAATCCCATAACCCGCTGCGGGTCCAGAAGGTGGTCTCCTCCCAGAGGGGACGATCGAGAATCGGATAGAGGCAGATGCCGAGCATCTCAACACCCGCCAGCTGCGCCTGCGCCACCTGGGCGGCGATCTCGCCGATCCAAGCTCCGCGTCCGCTGCCGACATGGCTGGTTTCTGCCAGCAGCAGCGGCCGCTGATAACGCTGCCAGATCTGCTGCAGCATCTGATGCAGCGGCAGGCGGCGGCTGTCGCCCAGATGCCACCAGAGTCGCTGATTCGAACCCTGCTCCCACTGGTTGTCGTGGTAATAGTTGACGCCCACCAGATCGAGATAGCGGGGCGCGCCGCCCAGCTCCGGATCACGTCTGCCACTCAGCATGTCCCACGCCTGGTACTGGGTGTCACACAGGGCACGTGCCAGCCCGTCGCTGTCGGGATCGGCGGGATCGGGCACGATATGGATCAGCGGATCGCAGTGCAGCAGGCGGGCGCGCGGATCCGCCTGCCAGATCGCATCACAGGCCGCCAGCGTAGCCCGCACCAGCTGACGCTTGGCGGCATCCGCCCGATCGGGTTCAGGGATCGCCTCACAGGGAAAGAGTCCGACGGAGATACCCCAGCTGAGGAAAGAGATCTCATTCATCGGTGAATAGACCGGCGCAGACGAATACCAGGGGGCGAGAAAGCGGGCCAGGGCGCCGCAGAAGGCGGCAAACCGGCTGACAAAGTCATCACTGAACAGCGTGACGTCAGCGGGCCAGCCGTAGTGACAGAGTGTCCAGCTGAGCTGAATACCCTGCTCACGTGCGGCCACCATCCGCGCTGCGACGGTCGAGAAGTCATAGCGTCCATCGCGTTCACACAGCCGCCAGCCCACGCTTTCGCGCACTGTGCGAAGAGAAAAGGGGGCCAGGGCGGCATAATCCGCCGCTGCACGGCTCTGATGCTGATTCAGATCGTTCATCGACAGCGCAAGACCGGCAGGATTGATATGATCGGCCCCTTCGTAACCCGCCTGCCAGAAACTGGAAAAAGGCGTCATGGCATCTCCCGAAAAAAAGCAACACGCTTCCCGCTGACGCGCCGTCGTGAAACGGGTCAGGGCGTTATGGGTATGCAAAGCAGACTGGCCGGTCGGGCCACTCTCAACGAACGGGCGATCCCTGCCATAAGCCACAGACGCTGAATGGCAGGCATCAGCACCTGTTGCAAAATGGACGAGTGAGATAGCAGGTTTCACAGACAGCGCTATCGGCAGGAAAAAGAGTGGCTTCTCTGAATGTTAAGTGATGAGGTGGAAGCCTTACTGGAAAGTATAGGCTGGGTAATGTTCTTGGCAAATTATTGAACTAAAAAGAAAAAACGCAGCGGCAAAAAGAAGCCAGCCAGAAACAGGAATTTTTTGCTTCCGTTTCAGTCGCCAGCAAAATAAGCGCAGCGTGAGGCGAGGCTGCCCCTTTTTCAGCTTTGTTAACCTTTTCCGCAGCCTGCAGAACGGTCAGACTCGCCCGCTTCAGGCTTACAGCTTCGCTTGCCTTTTGGCGAACAGGCGACAAGCTTGACGTATCGCTGGCCTGGATCTGCGGGCCAATCAATCGGCGGCGGCGAAGAGACGCCCCCCCTTTAAAACAGGATGTTTAGCAGACTATGTTCTCATTCGACTGGCACCGTTTTTTGCTCAACGATCAGCCCGCCACCTTTTTATTTGAGGTGGTGGCGCGTGTCCTGATCGCTTATCTGGTGGTATTTACCTTTCTCAAAGTCTCCGGGCGGCGCGGCGTGCGTCAGCTGTCTCTGTTTGAACTGGTGGTGATCCTGACGCTGGGTTCCGCCTCCGGTGACGTGACGTTTTATGATGATGTGCCGGTGCTGCCGGTCATTATGGTGTTTGTGGTTCTGCTGTCGCTCTACCGTCTGACCACCTGGCTGACGGCGCACAGCCCGCGCTTTTCACGACTGATTCAGGGGGATGTGATTACCCTGATTAAAGACGGGCTATATGTGCTGGAAAGTCTGGATCGGCTGAATATTTCCGAAGATGAGTTCTATATGGAGTTGCGGCAGAGCGGCGTGGAACATCTGGGGCAGATCCGCCTGGCGCTGGTGGAGGTCGATGGCCAGCTGAGCCTCTATTTCTATGACGACGATGCGATGCGCGCCGGCTTAAGCGTGCTGCCTCCCGCGCACCGGCAGGATTACAGCACGGTCCCGACGAGCGGGCTTTATGCCTGCACCCATTGCGGCCAGACCCGGACCATTGAGGCAGAGCAGCAGGCGGTCTGTCCACGCTGCCAGCGCCAGCGCTGGTCTGTGGCGCTGACCGTGCGCCGGTTGCACTGATGGCCTCAGCCTGGAAAGCTGAACCGCAGCTAAACGCGTTGCAGCTTGTTCCCGGTTGCCACATAACTTTGCCTGTTACTGACAGAAAATGAAAACGCTTCGGGCAGCATAGCGTCACCGTTATCAAAGAGGTGTGCGTATGAAAGTGAGGCTGGCCAGTGGGTTACTTTTTTTACTGTTATCGTTTGGCGCGTTTTCACAACAGGTGATTAGCGAAAGTCACCCCCATTCACGCAGCGCGCGACTGCTGGAACAGGGAAGCCAGGTGGATACGGCGGATACGCCGGATGAACATCTGCTGGAGGGACGGGAGGGGCGGAGCACTCTGCAACGCAGGCCGTTTTAAGATAACGCCCCGGCAGAGCACGCTGCCGGGGCACCAGAGAGCCGAATCTGAACGCGTCAGACCCGCAGGTTACAGGGTGGCCTGCGTGGGTGACAGGCCAGGCACCAGAATCACCTTGCGGCACTCCTCTTCCCGTTTGTTGAAAATATCGTAGCCGCGGGCCGCATCCTCCAGCGGCAGATGATGGGTCACAATCTCTTCCGGTGTCAGGTGGCCCTGCTCAATCAGCTTAAGCAGGTCAGGCAGGTAGGCGTGAACGTGGGTCTGTCCCATCTTAAAGGTCAGCCCTTTGTCGAAGGCGTCACCAAACAGGAAGCCGTGAATAAAACCGGCATAAACGCCCGGCACGCTGACGATACCGCCACGCCGCACCGCCGCAATACACTGGCGCAACGCTTTACCGCTGCTGCCCTCCAGTTTGAGGTTGCTGAGCACGGTTTCCGTCAGGCTGCCTTTCGCCTCAAAGCCCACGGCATCAATCACCGCATCCACCCCGCGATTGCCAGCGCTCTGTTCGATGATCCAGCCTGCCGGGTCATCAATTTCATCGAAGTTAATCGGGATAACGCCATAGCGTTCACGGGCAAAGTTTAAGCGGTAGCTGTTATGGTCGATCATGTAGATCTGTTCGGCCCCCTGCTGGCGGGCGCAGGCGGCGCTGAGCAGCCCCACCGGCCCGGCACCGAAAATAGCCAGGCTGGAACCGGGTCTGACCTCGGCATTTTTCACCGCCTGCCAGGCGGTTGGCAGGATATCGGAGAGGAACAGCACTTTCTCATCCGACAGCACCGGCGGCACTTTAAACGGGCCGGTGTTGGCTTTAGGCACCCGGACATACTCAGCCTGTCCGCCGGGCACACCACCGTAAAGTTTGCTGAAGCCAAACAGCGCGGCCGGCGGAGTAATATTTTTGCGGTTCAGGATGGCACCCCGGCCGCTGTTGGTGTTCTCACAGGCGGCATACTGATTAAGCAGGCAGAAAAAGCAGTCGCCACAGGCGATAACGAACGGGATGACCACCCGATCGCCTTTGGCGACGGCCGTGACCGCACTGCCTGTCTCAACCACTTCGCCCATAAACTCATGGCCAAAGATATCACCGTGGCCGGTGCCGGGAATTTTGCCGCGATAGAGGTGGAGGTCTGAACCACAAATGGCCGTGGCAGTCACACGCAGAATAATGTCATCTGCGGCTTCCAGGCCGGGATCGGGGACGTTATCCACGCTGACTTTATGCGGGCCGTGGTAGGTTAATGCTTTCATCTGTTCATCTCCTGCTGATAAGGGAAGTGCGGTCAGACCGTGAGCCGTGACCACTCGCGGGGAAGTGTTGCGATATCTGAGCCTCAACCTGCGTGAAGTGTAGTCACCCTCAGAAGAGTAAGCAGAGCGGTGCAGGAGAAAGCCCCGTCTCAGCCGGGCTGGCAGGGAGGGGGTGTCCGGGTGTCAGCAACCGTGACGAGAGGCGCATCGGGCTGCCACCGCATCAGGTCGGCAAAGGTGCGACGATAAGCCGTGTCGATTTGCGCCGGCACCTGTTCAATGTAGCGGAAAGCGTGTTCCCGCGTTTCACCGCTCAGCTGCTGCAGATAGTGCCGCGCCTGACTCAGCGTCGGTATCTGGCCTTCGACACCGGCCATGCGGGCGGGCAAATCAGTCCAGATGAGACCTTCAATCCCTCTGGCCTGCGCCCACGCCGCCAGCGGGCCTGTGGCGTTATCTGTCACCGTGATCATCCCGACGCCATCGACGCGGTTGTCCGGAATGGCCTCACGAAGCCGCAGCGCCTGGCAGGCCCGCTCCAGTGAAGCGGTATTCAGCCAGGCCCAGCACACCGGCACCGGACTGGCATTCAGGCAGATCGCCGTGGAAAGCTCACCGCCATCACTGATGCGCACAAATTCCACCGGTACGGCGGGACCATCATGATGCCACTCACTGGCGACCGGCAGCGCGCCGGTTTTCCAGATTAACGATCCCCAGCCCAGACAGGCAATTTTCATTCTCTTCTCCCGTGTTTGCGTCGCCACCTTCGCGACCCGTCAGAGTTAAAGCGTAGCCCGTTGTGCTTAACCGTTACAGCGATCACCTTTTTTAGTGCGGTAAAGCGGCCTTAAAGATGGCATGATCTGCCCCGCAGTCACTCTGCACAACCTGACGGTTATTTCAGCAATCTGTGCGCGTTTATCGGTGCGGCTTGAACTTTTATCGTCAGGTAGTGTAAAAAGTGGCGCACGCAAACGATTACCTGTGCATGTGCGTTGGCAGCATCACGCGCGCAGGTTCCGCTGCGACCGGGCCGGAAAGCAGGGGACGACACCTCTTTCAGCGGTCCAGGGTACTGGCGCTTTTAACACGGAATATCTGATGAAAACCACGCAAACTGGCACGCTGGGCGCGCTTGAAAGTGACGTCGATACGGGATGGCGTAAAACCGACACCATGTGGATGCTGGGTTTATACGGCACTGCGATTGGCGCGGGCGTCCTGTTCCTGCCGATTAATGCGGGCGTCGGCGGCCTCATCCCGCTGATCATTATGGCGATACTGGCGTTTCCACTGACCTTTTATGCGCACCGCGCGCTGACCCGCTTTGTCCTCTCCGGCAAAAACCCGGCCGGTGATATCACCGAGGTTGTTGAGGAGCATTTCGGCGTCGGGGCGGGCAAGCTGATTACGCTGCTCTATTTCTTCGCCATCTACCCGATTCTGCTGATGTACAGCGTTGCGATTACCAATACGGTCGAGAGTCTGATGGTGAATCAGCTGGGGCTGGTGCCGCCGCCGCGCGCGCTGCTGTCGCTGCTGCTGATTGTCGGGCTGATGACCATTGTGCGCTTTGGCGAGAAGATGATTGTCAAAGCGATGAGCGTGCTGGTCTACCCCTTTGTCGCGGTGCTGATGCTGATGGCCTGCTATCTGATCCCACACTGGCACGGCGCGGCGCTCTCCACGCTGACCGTTCAGCCCGCAGGCAGCAGCCTGTGGATGACGCTGTGGCTGGCGATCCCGGTGATGGTCTTCTCCTTTAACCACTCTCCCATTATCTCCTCCTTTGCGCTGGCGAAGCGCGAAGAGTATGGCGACGCCGCTGAGAAAAAGTGCTCGCGCATTCTGGCCTGCTCACACCTGATGATGGTGGTGACAGTGATGTTCTTTGTCTTCAGTTGCGTGCTGAGCCTGTCGCCTGAGGATCTGCATGCGGCCAAGGCGCAGAACATCACGATTCTCTCCTATCTGGCGAACCACTTTCAGGTGCCGATGATTGCCTGGCTGGGCCCGCTGATCGCGGTGGTGGCGATCACCAAATCGTTCCTGGGTCACTACCTGGGCGCGCGCGAAGGGTTCAACGGCATGGTCAAGAAAGCGCTGCGCAGTCGCGGTAAAGCGATCGCGCCGGCCAGACTGAATCGCCTGACGTCACTCTTTATGCTGCTGACAACCTGGCTGGTGGCAACGCTGGACCCGAATATTCTCGGCATGATTGAGACGCTGGGCGGGCCGGTCATTGCCATGATCCTGTTCCTGATGCCGATGTACGCCATTCAGAAAGTCCCGGCAATGCGTCAGTACAGCGGAAAAATCAGCAACCTGTTTGTGGTGCTGATTGGAGTGATTGCCATCTCCGCTATTTTCTATTCGTTGGTGAAGTAATCCTGCCCACGGCAGGTGCCTCCTCCGGGATGCGCCTGCCGTTCCCCCCAGTCATACACGCCTCCCGCGCGTCCGAATCTGGCTCATCCCCTGTCTCCTGACCGACTGAAGTATCTGGTTAGCAATGGTTACAGTTGTTACAGAGTGACATGGTAGAGTTAACGCGAATAATTATTATTCCTTTAAAGGACAGGATGAACATGAAGATCGGGATGGCTGCTGCCACCACACTTTTGCTGTCGACCGCCTGCGCGGCCACCACTTATCCGGTCACCGTGACCGATATGGATGGACAGAAAATTACGCTGCAGAAAGAGCCTCAGCATGTGATTCTGCAGGATGGCCGCGACGTCATGACGCTGGCACTGCTGGATCGACAGAATCCGTTTCAGCGGGTCGTGGCCTGGAACAATCTGCCGAAAAAGCAGGACACCCAGACCTGGGATCTGCTGAAGCAGCGCTGGCCTCAGGCGACCTCAATTGTGGATATGGGCTTTAACGATCAGGGCCAGGTCAACCTGGAGAGCGTGCTGGCGAAGCAGCCCGATCTGATGATTGCGCAGCTGCGTGCTAAACCCGCGCTGACACAATCAGGCGTGCTGGCCACCCTGAAAAATCTGCACATCCCGGTACTGTTCCTCGATGATGAGCTGCATCCGAAAGAGAACACCCTGAAGAGCGTGAGCGTGCTCGGCACGGTGCTGAACCGTGAAGCTGAAGCAAAAGACTACGCCGATTTTTATCAGCAGCGCTGGCAGGCGCTTCAGGAGAAGATCGCCCAGGTTCCGCACAAGCCGACGGTTTTTGTTGAGCCGATTGCCGGTAACAGCGACAACTGCTGCTTTACCCACGGACACAACGGCTGGGGCGCGCTGGTGGAGGCGGTCGGCGGTAAAAATATTGGCTCTGCACTGCTGCCCGGCAGTTCCGGCTTTGTTTCGCTGGAGAAGATCATCGCCATGAAGCCGGATGTCTACATCATGACCGGCTCAAAGCGGCCGAACAGCAATGTGCTGCCGTTTGGTTACGGCGCGAATCAGACCGAGGTGACCGCGACCTTTAAGCGCTTACTGAGCCGCACGGGGCTGGCACAGATCGCCCCGGTCAGAGAGCAGCGTGTCTATGGCGTTTACCATCACTTCTACAATCATCCCTACAACATTATCGGGATGGAGATTCTGGCGAAAGACCTCTATCCGCAAAAGTTCCGTGACCTCGACCCCGCGGCGGATTACCACCACATCGTGACGCACTTTACGGGATTACCTGACGCGCCCGTGATCCTCAGTACGCCATAACCGGCCCCTGTCAGGGTGCGGTTTCGTACCCTGACACACGTTTTCGCTGGCAGCGGCGATCGGCGTTTTGTCTGATGCGCCGGTCAGACCGCGGGCAGGGCGGTCTTTAGTGTTAAGAAAGTGATAATTACGCGTAATGGTCTGTAAATTGGCGGTTTTTAAGAATTATACAGATGTTGCCATACAGGATTATTGCCATGATGCCGATCAACGGTGCCTGACAGCCGTTATTTTCGGAGGCAGTACCATGAAAAAAACAACATTAACGCTTATCGCTTCACTTTTGACATGCAGCACGCTCTTTTCTCAGACCACGCTGGCAGACGATCGCGGCGATCCGCATCGCCCGCCGGTGCCGCATCAGAATGATGGCCCTGGCCCGGATGCGTGGGGGCCCGGCCCGCATCCGGATCGTGACCGCGACGACCGCCATCGTCATGAGGAGCGGGAACGCCATGAGATTGAACATGCGCGTCATGATGACGAGCGCTTCCGTCACGACAGAGGGCGATATGAGCCGCGCGACGCATTCGCCTGGCAGGGACATGAGTTTCGCCGTGGCCATGCGATCCCGCGAGCCTATTGTGACGACCGTTACCGCGTTGACGACTGGGATGCGCGCGGACTGCCTGAACCTCCGCAGGGGGAGCACTGGGCCGACATCAACGGCAACTATGTGCTGATTGCGGCGGCAACCGGCATTATTACCTCACTGCTGCTGAACAACGCACTGAATTGAACCCACGGGATGGCGGCGGCCATCCCGCTTTCTTTCCGTTTTGCGCCGCCAGCGTCTATCCTGAGACTCCACACTGACATTCTCCCTGTGTAAGGAGTCATGATGACGACGGTTAAGATGGTTGCGGTTGATATGGATGGCACTTTTCTGGACGACAACAAGCAGTACAATCGATCCCGGTTTCTCGCCTGCTACCAGCAACTCACCGCCCGCGACATCAAATTTGTCGTGGCCAGCGGTAATCAGTACTACCAGCTCAAATCCTTTTTTCCGGAGGTCGCCAGCGATATCGCCTTTGTGGCGGAAAACGGCGCATGGATTATCGACCGTGATGAGGAGCTGTTCTGCGGCGCCTTTGACCGCCGCGATGTCGAAGCGGTCATCAACACCCTGCAAAACGGCAACTATCCCGGCCTGCGTTATCTGCTGTGTGGACGCGAAAGTGCGTACTACTTCGACGGCATGGAAGAGAGCTGGCTGAAAAAGATGCGTCACTACTGTCATCGCCTGAAGCCGATTCAGCATCTGGATGAGGTGCAGCATGATCGGTTGTTCAAGTTCGCACTGAATCTCTCTGACGACGCTATCGAGCCGCTGATGGCGGATATCGAGCGGCTGCATCATGGTCGTGTGGCCGCAACCTCAAGCGGACACGGCTCCGTTGACCTGATTGTGCCGGGCAACCATAAAGCGCACGGCCTGGATCTGCTCGCCACGCGCTGGGGCATCACACACGACCAGGTGCTGGCGTTTGGTGATGGCGGCAACGATCTGGAGATGCTTAAGCAGTCTGGTTTCAGTTTTGCCATGGCCAACGCGCCACAGCGGGTGAAGCAGGCAGCACGCTATGCTGCCCCTGCTAATAACGAAGAGGGCGTGCTGCAGGTGATTGAGCAGATGCTGGCCGGTGAGGGGCCATTCGCAGATCTGCCCGCGTAACGGGCAGACGCGGTTTTCGGAAGGGCAGAGGCGGGTCATCTGGCCCGCCTCGCTTCACGCCGTGATGCGCCAGGCCTGGGCGATCATCGTCTCCATCTGTTCGCGGCTGTAATTCACCAGCGAATTTTTGCTGTTGGCGCGCGCCAGAATCCACTTCACCTCTTCGCCCGTCAGCGTGGGCCCCCCCTGCCAGAACGGCAGAATCGCCTGCTGCTGCAGCCACGTTTTGAGGAACTGCGCGGGTGAGTCGGTGGCTTCACTGAAAAGCTGCCCATGTAACGCTGACATCAGTGTCTGCTGCAGCGGATGATCGCTGTCGGCCAGCAGCTCCAGGAAGGGGAACAACAGCCGCCCGCACACTTCGCCGTGGTGAAACGGTTTTATCGCGCCCAGTTCGCCTGCAATACCGTGGATGACCCCCAGACCGGCGCTGCTCAGCGCAACTCCCCCCAGCCACGATGCCATCATCATCGACTCTCTTGCCGCATCGCCCGCACTCTCTTCACTGTTCAGCGCCGGCCAGGCCTGGATAAACTGACGCAGGCCGGTCACGGCCAGCTGTTGAGTGAAAAGATTACCTTTCGCGGAGAGGTAGGCTTCAAACAGGTGGGTAAAGGCATCGATCCCGCAGGTCGCCAGCACGTGATCAGGTGCCCCCTTCAGCAGATCGGGATCGAGAATAGCCACTTCCGGGACAAAAACCGGGTGGCGCAATGAGGCTTTGATCTGAATATCGCGCTGGTCGGTCACCACCGCATTCTGCGTCACTTCACTGCCGGTCCCGGCCGTCGTCGGAATGGCAATCAGCGGTAACGTGACTGGCTGAACCGTGCTGTCGCCCACCTTTTCCAGATAGCGGGCCGTCGGCAACGGATGTTGCATCATCGCGCTGAACGCTTTAGCCGCATCCAGCACGCTGCCCCCGCCGATGGCCACCACCCGATCCACATGACCCCGCCAGCGTGCCACCCAGCCATCTATCTCAGCAGGAGAGGCTTCATGGCTGACAATTTCATAGCCGATAATCTGCGCGTTCAGGTCAGCTTTAATCCGTTCATACGCCGCGCCCTGCAGAAAGGATTGCCCGCAAAACAGCAGGGTAGGCTGTGACCGGGCGGCCAGCAGCGGCACCAGTTTATCGAGGCTGCCGCGGCCAAAGAGGGTTCGTTGATTACTGTACAGCTCACTCAGGTTCACACTCACCAGCGCATCCTTTTTACATTTCACTAAAATCTGAGTGTAACGAAAAGCGCGCCGCCGGCACTGGCAAACTTTCTGATAACGTCCCGGTAAAAAGTTGATCATCTTCGCAAAACAGAAATTCACCCCGGCGGGATGGTGCTTTACTGCGGATGTTACCCTTAACATGTTATCGGTAACAGCGTTTGTCCGGATGTATAAAATTCTTACAGGCGCACTGTTTTGCAGCCCTCAGGGGACCATGATAACAACCGACACTGGATTCCATTCAGTGCGCAAGGTGGAGAAAACCTATGCCATTACTCTATGTGGCGATCGGCGTCGCGTTACTGCTGCTGCTGATGATTCGCTTTAAGCTTAATGGATTTATCGCGCTGATCCTGGTGGCGCTGGCTGTCGGCGTGATGCAGGGCATGCCGGTTAATAAAGTGATTACGTCTATCAAAGCGGGTGTCGGCGGCACGCTGGGCAGCCTGGCGCTGATCATGGGCTTTGGTGCCATGCTGGGTAAGCTGCTGGCCGACTGCGGCGGTGCGCAGCGTATCGCGACCACGCTGATCGAAAAATTTGGCACAAAGCACATTCAGTGGGCGCTGGTGCTGACCGGTTTTATCGTCGGATTTGCACTGTTCTATGAAGTTGGCTTTGTGCTGATGCTGCCGCTGGTGTTCAGCGTGGCGGCGTCGGCGCGTGTGCCGCTGCTCTATGTCGGCGTGCCGATGGCGGCTGCACTGTCCGTTACGCATGGCTTTCTGCCACCGCATCCCGGCCCGACCGCCATCGCCACGCTGTTCAATGCTGACATGGGCAAAACGCTGCTGTTTGGCACCCTGCTGGGTATTCCTACGGTGATTCTGGCGGGCCCGGTTTACGCCCGCTTCCTGAAGGGCATCGACAAACCAATTCCGCAGGGACTCTATAACCCGAAAACGTTCACCGAAGCAGAAATGCCCAGCTTTGGGGTCAGCGTCTGGACGGCCCTGGTGCCGGTGGTGCTGATGGCCCTGCGCGCGGTGGCAGAGATGCTGTTGCCAAAAGGGCATGTGCTGCTGCCGTATGCCGAGTTCTTTGGCGACCCGGTCATGGCCACCCTGATTGCCGTACTGATTGCCATCTTCACGTTTGGCCTTAACCGCGGTCGCTCAATGGAACAGGTGATGGATACCCTGACCGACTCGATCAAAATCATCGCTATGATGTTGCTGATCATCGGTGGCGGCGGGGCCTTTAAGCAGGTTCTGGTCGACAGCGGGGTGGATAAATATATCGCCAGCATGATGCACTCGACTCAGCTGTCACCCATCTTTATGGCCTGGTCTATTGCGGCGGTGCTGCGTATCGCGCTGGGTTCGGCAACGGTGGCGGCGATTACCGCAGGTGGCATTGTGGCCCCGCTGATTGTCACCAGTGGTGCCAGCCCGGAACTGATGGTGATCGCCGTAGGATCCGGCAGCGTCATCTTCTCTCACGTTAACGACCCTGGCTTCTGGCTGTTCAAGGAGTATTTCAACCTGACGATAGGAGAGACCATTCGCTCCTGGTCGGCGCTGGAAACCATTATCTCCGTGTGCGGCCTGGTGGGCTGTCTGCTGCTCTCCTGGGTAATCTGATCCCTGCCGCTGGCACCGCCTGCCAGCGGCCCTCTGCTGGCTCTCTGAAGAGGATGGTACTCATAAAGAGGGCCGCGCTATGCGGCCCATGGGTGATAACAGTTAACGCTGCCCGCTTAATGAGGCGCTTCAAAACCGGCTTTCACCATCTGTTCCCGAAGCGCACGCGCAATTTCGCGGTTGCCGCCAGTGACGGGATAGATGACATTATTCACCACATCATCAAGGTAGTGCTCTTCAAACTCCTGCATCGTGAGCTGAGTGCCGCCCTCATCGTTGATGGCGAAAGAACCTTTGATGTGGTTACCGCTGTTTTTAGCCTTGAGGCTGTAGCGGCCCATACTGGTATTAATCGTGCTCATAAGATCTCCTCACAACTCATGTCAATCTCCTCACTATTGAGATTGAGATCTGCCTTGCCGCCTGAATTTTAGCCAGGAGTCGTCTGTAAAACGAAGAAAGAGGGCGGGTAAAATATGGGGTTGCGATCGCACTCTCAGAATGCAAATAAAAGCAAAAGTTGAAGAACCTGTAACCGGTTAACGACTTAGTGAAGCGGCAGAGCCTGGTTTTCTGACTATACTGCTTACAGGAAACCTGTTTAACCAGCGAGGGAAAAGGAAATGAAAATTATTCTGTGGATTATCGCGATCATTTTTATCGTGGGCTTACTGACCCTGACAGGGGTGTTCAAACTGATTTTCTGATTTCTGTTAAAGATTCTGCGACAGCGGGCACCTAATCAGGTGCCCGAAACGTTTTCTGGCTGGCCAACAGACACTGTGTAATCGGGTCCATTGGCGTATTCGGCAGTAGATCCCGCGAGCCCAGCTGTTTTCGACAGCATGCGCAACAGGCACCATGAAAGGTGCGCTGGCCCTCTTTGTAATCAGCAAAAACAAACCGGGCGCTTCCACACTGACTACAGCGTATTTTCATCACCATCCTGCGTATGACCTCCTTTGGACTGACACTGTGCTGATCGCGTTCCCTGACCGGTTAAGCAGACTTAATCTATTGCTATGCAATATTATTCCGCACTGCGATGAGAAAAGTAGTGTCTTATGAGCATGAATGTTTGCTGCCAAATGCGAATCCGGCTTGTAAAAACCACTTCATTGATCATGATCAAGGATTGTCATCTATTGGCTAAAACGCCCGCAGATGGCCTGTCCTGGCGCGGATAAACGGCACGGCAGGCTCAATTTTGTCGGAAAGAAAGGCGAACTGGCGGTGAACTAATCGCAAATTTTTTGCAATAAGTGATTTTCTATCCTGCTATGGCTTTCAGCCGCCTGAAAATTGCACCATCGTCAGACGCCTGGCTGACCGGGCATAGAAAAAAAAGGGCGTTTTTACGCGCCATATCGTCAGAGAGAACAGGAATGGGTCTCAATAAGATTTTTCTTTTTCAGCCACAGCGCCTGTTAAGTTGAAATTCAAAAAAGGCATGACTTTCCAGCGTGTTAGCGCGAAGAAGAGGAAAGGCGTTCGCTACCTGCTGAAACCGATTTCGCAAGTCGGAAAGCAGGAAAGTGTGATGGATGCACAGAAAGTCGATATTTATCACTTTTTCATCAAATCGTGCTGGACAAATCCCTCCGCAATTGCTGTACTAGATGCCGACACAGTTTAGTGTCCATTTTTCATGTAAAGGTAATATAGATGTCTAAGATCAAAGGTAACGTTAAGTGGTTTAATGAATCTAAAGGATTCGGTTTCATTACTCCTGAAGATGGCAGCAAAGATGTATTCGTACACTTCTCTGCAATCCAGAGCAACGGCTTCAAAACTCTGGCTGAAGGTCAGCGCGTTGAGTTTGAAATCACCGACGGTGCTAAAGGCCCATCTGCTGCTAACGTTATCAGCCTGTAAGTTAACAGTCAGAATTCTAAAAACCCGCCTGATGGCGGGTTTTTTTATGCCTGTCATCTGCGCGTCACCTTCTCCTGTCTATCCTGCGCTGCTGGCTCGTCTGCCGCACAAACTGCGCGACGCTTCACAATAAATCCTCGTAACATATTTATAACAAGCTGAAGTGCCGCTTTTTTGCGGGCAACGCGTTATAACAGAGTGACAGATCCCGGTGGGTGAGGAGGCAGGATGAATATACGGCAGGCAGAGTTAAAAGACAGTTTTGCGCTGAGTGCGTTGCTCAGCGAATTAGGCTACGGCGGCACCGAAGGTTTTATTGAGCAGCGCCTGGCGCAGTTATGCAGCGATCCCAGTGAAGCACTCTTAGTAGCGGAACAGGATAACCAGGTGCTGGGGTTTCTTTCCCTGCATTTCATTCCACAGCTGGCGCTGGCCGGTGACTTTGCCCGCATCAGCTACTTCTGCATTGCCGAAGGCGAGCGCAGCAAAGGGATGGGGCAGCAGCTGCTTCAGCATGCTGAGGCGCTGGCGGCGCGTCGTGGCTGCGATCGCATGGAGGTGCATTGCCACCAGTCGCGCCTGAAAGCGAATCTCTTCTACGGCCGTGAAGGCTTTGCCGAATCACCCCATTATCATATTAAATCCCTGGCGAGTTAATTTTCAGCCGGCGGGTGAGCCTCCCGCAGGAGAGCGGCCGGTGGTCAGTGCTTTCTGCTCTCTCCGCGCCAGACAGGCAGCAGAAACGGTTGCCCTGCGCACGTCCTTCAGGAGCCCGCCTGAGCTGACAGGCTCTCTCCGGCAGACTTTTCCGGTGTGTTCAGGTTACGATGCTCCCTCAGCCCGACCGCAGAGCAGAGTGCCGCGGCGTTGATCAATGAGGGTAGTGAACAGGGGCAGCCTGAGCGAATCCCTCTGACAGGGTCGCCGGAAGGCTGTTGATGGCGACAGCAGGAGAAGAACAATGATGAGAGTGGCTCTGGGGCAGTTTGCCGTCGGTCGTGAATGGCAGGAAAACGCCGCTGTCTGTCTGGATCTGATGCAGCGGGCGGCGGAAGGGGGAGCCGATCTGCTGGTCCTGCCGGAAGGCGTGCTGGCGCGGGATATTACCGATCCCGATATCGTGCTGAAAGCGGCGCAGCCGCTGGATGGCCCTTTCCTGAGCCAGCTGCTGGCAGCCAGCAAAGAGCGTGCCCTGACGACGATCCTCTGTCTGCATGTTCCCGACGGCGCGCAGAAAGCGCTTAACGTGCTGGTTGCCTTCCGACAGGGTGAGATCATCGCCGTCTATGAAAAACTGCATCTCTATGATGCTTTCACGATGCAGGAGTCGCAGCGGGTCAATCCCGGCCAGGTCATTCCTCCGCTGATTGAGGTGGCCGGTATGAAGGTGGGCTTAATGACCTGCTATGACGTGCGGTTTCCGGAGATGGCGCGGCGGCTGGCGCTGGACGGTGCCGATGTCCTGGTGCTGCCTGCCGCCTGGGTGAAAGGCCCGCTGAAAGAGATGCACTGGGAACTGCTGACCCGCGCTCGTGCGCTGGAGAACACCTGCTATATGGTGGCGGCGGGCGAATGTGGTCCGCGCAATATCGGCAACAGTCTGGTGGTGGACCCGATGGGGGTCGCGGTAGCAAACGCGGCGGAAGCGCCCGCACTGCTGTTTGCCGACCTCGATCCCGAACGTCTTGCCTATGCCCGTCAGGTACTGCCGGTGCTGGAGAACCGGCGTTTTGCCCGGCCTGAACTCGACGGAGAGTGAAACATACAGAGCCTGAGCCGGATACGCTGACGGCAGGGGTGTCAGATCTTACTCTGTTACAGATTCTGCTTGTGGTGACAGGCAATCTGCGCGTAAATAACAGTCACCGTTATTCGATAAAGTTGAAAGGTTAAATATGGAAGGTATCAGTATTGCCAAGCTGCTGATTATCGGTGCGCTTATCGTACTGCTTTTTGGTACCAACAAGTTGCGCTCGCTGGGTGGCGATCTGGGCTCCGCAATCAAGGGCTTCAAGAAAGCCATGAAAGATGAAGATACCAGTGCAACCCGAAATACGGCTGAAGACGTGCCTGCAGAACGCGTCGTTCATAAAGATTAATCGGTTATTTGCAGCAAATAACTGTTACTTTTTATTTCAGGCACACATAAAAAAACCAGACTGTCAGCAGTCTGGTTTTTTGTTTTTATGCAGCAGCAAAGCGGGAATTACTTCACTTCCATCCCTTTCGCCTGCATATCGGCATGATAGGAAGAGCGGACAAACGGACCACATGCCGCATGCGTGAAGCCCATTGCCATCGCTTCTTCTTTCATCTCATCAAACTCGGCCGGGCTGACGTAACGCTGAACCGGCAGATGGTGACGGCTCGGCTGCAGATACTGACCCAGCGTCAGCATGGTGACGCCGTGGCGACGCAGATCGCGCATCACTTCAATGATTTCGGCATTCGTTTCGCCCAGACCCACCATCAGACCTGATTTGGTCGGGACATCCGGGTGCGCTTCTTTGAAGCGCTCCAGCAGTTTCAGCGACCACTCGTAGTTAGCGCCGGGACGAACCTGACGATAGACGCGCGGTACGTTTTCCAGGTTGTGGTTGAACACATCCGGTGGCGTCGCGGTGAGGATCTCCAGCGCGCGATCCATACGGCCGCGGAAGTCCGGCACCAGCGTTTCAATTTTGATCGTCGGATTTTTTTCGCGAATCGCGCTGATGCAGTCGGCAAAATGCTGAGCGCCACCGTCTCGCAAATCGTCACGGTCAACCGAGGTGATCACGACATAACGCAGTCCCATGTCGGCGATGGTCTGCGCCAGCTTCGCGGGCTCACCGGCATCAGGCGCGTTGGGACGCCCATGGGCCACATCGCAGAACGGACAGCGGCGGGTACAGATTGCGCCCAGGATCATAAAGGTGGCGGTGCCGTGGTTAAAGCATTCGGCGAGGTTAGGGCAGGAGGCCTCTTCACAGACCGAGTGCAGCCCGTTTTTACGCATCGCCGCTTTGATGCCCTGAATACGACTGGAGTCAGCTGGCAGCTTGATTTTCATCCATTCCGGCTTACGCAACATCTCCTGCCGTTCAACAGCCACGGTTTTCACCGGGATCAGCGCCATTTTGTCTGCGTCACGATATTTGACGCCGCGTTCCATCTGAATTGGTTTACTCATAAATCAGCAGGTTCCGGTCGGATTGCGATTTGAAAGCGTTCCCATTCAAACCGGGAAGGGTGCTTTCAACTTTATTTGAAAAAAGTGCAAAAATTATATCATCTCAGCGCCCGGGAAGCAGCCACCGTCAGCGCGGAAAAGTTACATATTTGTAAATTCGCATTCAGCGCTAAGGCTGAACCGGCAGATCATCCGTGGTCCACTCAACATGGTCGTAACCTGCCAGCCGCGCAAACGCGCTGACCAGCGGTGAACGAACCTGTTCTGTCGTAACGCCCGGCCGGAAATGACTTAACTGAGTCATGCTCATGCCGGCGTAGCCGCAGGGGTTAATCCGCAGAAAGGGGGAGAGATCCATCGCCACATTCAGCGCCAGACCATGAAACGAGCAGCCTTTGCGGATGCGTAATCCCAGTGAGCAGATCTTTTCATCACCCACGTAGACGCCAGGGGCATCGGCACGCGCGCGGGCGCTGACGCCAGATTCCGCCAGGGTGGCAATCACCGTCTCTTCCAGAATCGTAACCAGCTGGCGGACGCCAAGCTTACGGCGTTTGACATCGATCAGGACATACATCACCTGCTGTCCCGGACCGTGATAGGTCACCTGGCCACCGCGGTCGCTCTGCACCACCGGAATCTCTCCCGGCATCAGCAGATGTTCCGCTTTTCCTGCCTGGCCCTGGGTAAAGACCGGCGGATGTTCAACCAGCCAGATTTCGTCGCGACTCTGTTCATCGCGCAGGTCGGTGTAGTGGTGCATGGCATCGGAGACAGATTGCCAGTCGCGCAGACCGGACTGACGGACGAGAAGGGTTTCAACTGACAAAACGAGAATCCGCTAAAGAAGAATCGCTGGATAATGTCGGCAAACCGTCAGGCACAGGCGCCTTGCCGACCCGTAAATTACAGCACCATCCGCACAATTTCGATCTTGCCCAGCTCTTCGTACAGGCGCTCAACCTGTTCGATGTGGGTCGCGTTGATGGTGATGTTAACCGAGTGATAGTTGCCTTTGCTGCTCGGCTTAACTTCAGGACTGTAGTCGCCGGGCGCATGACGTTGCACCACTT
Source organism: Pantoea sp. EKM103V (assembly GCF_011800365.1). NCBI lineage: Bacteria > Pseudomonadati > Pseudomonadota > Gammaproteobacteria > Enterobacterales > Erwiniaceae > Pantoea > Pantoea sp. EKM103V. The sequence continues at coordinate 246,253 of NZ_JAALFQ010000001.1, forward strand.
CAACCACTTGATCAACCAGCTCCGGTTGCGCCAGACCCATTACTTTGTAGGTAAACGGGGTAGGAAATTCGAGCAGCTCATTCAGTTTGGTTTTCATATTAACTCCGGTGCATAAAAAACAGGCTCCCGCCTGAGCGGGAGCATCATAATATCGTGTAATGGGGGCGGAAGGGTGATTTTTCAATCACCCGTCACGCTTAACCAAACCAGTGATGGAACATCAGCTTGATGTAATCAACGATACGGCCAAAGAAACCGCCTTCGGAAATTTCATTCAGTACCACCAGCGGACGCTGTTCGATGGTTTTGCCATCCAGCTGGAAGTTGATGCTGCCGACGACCTGGTTTTTCTTCAGCGGGGCATGCAGTTCTGTGTTGTTCAGCACATAGCTTGCCTTCAGATCTTTCATGCGGCCACGTGGAATGGTCAGGTAGGCATCTTTTTCCACACCCAGCTGCACGCGGTCATTATCGCCGAACCAGACCGGCTCAGAGGCGAACTCTTTACCTGCTTTCAGCGGCGCGACGGTTTCAAAGAAACGGAAGCCCCAGGTCAGCAGCTTCTTGCTCTCCGTTTCACGGCCTTTAAAGGTGTGCCCGCCCATGACGGCAGAAATCAGGCGCATCTGGCCTTCTGTCGCTGATGCCACCAGGTTAAAACCTGCCGAGTTGGTGTGACCGGTTTTGATCCCATCCACATTCAGGTTGGTATCCCACAGCAGACCGTTACGGTTCATCTGACGGATATTGTTGAAGGTGAACTCTTTCTCTTTATAGATGGCGTACTCTTCCGGCACATCGCGGATCAGCGCCTGACCGATCAGCGCCATGTCGCGCGCGGAGCTGTACTGACCTTCAGCGTCCAGACCATGCACCGTGCCGAAGTGGGTATTCTGCAGGCCAAGCGCTTTGACGTAGTTGTTCATCAGATTAACGAACGCGTCCTGGCTGCCGGCAACATAGTCAGCCATCGCTACACAGGCGTCGTTACCGGACTGCAGCACAATCCCACGGGTCAGCTGAGAAACCGGTACGCGGTCGCCTGGCTTCAGGAACATCAGCGAGGAACCTTTAAACACCGGGTTACCGGTGGCCCAGGCATCCTGACCGATGGTGACCATATCGTCCTGATGAATTTTACCGGCTTTCACGGCCTGACCGATGACGTAGCTGGTCATCATCTTGGTCAGACTGGCAGGATCGCGGCGTGCATCGGCATTTTTCTCCGCCAGCACTTTGCCCGAGTTGTAGTCGATAAGGACATACGCTTCGGCATCAATGTCCGGTACGCCCGGAATCATGGTCTTGAGATTGACGTCATCAGCGATAGCAGCATGGCTGAGGGAGAAAGCGATCAGTGATCCCACTGTCAGGCGTTTCAGCAAACGAGAGGATTTCAGCGTGTTCATGTGTAGGACTACAACATCCGTGAGTTTGAGGTTTAAAAAAGTCACTTATCATACCCAATGCCAGGGGCGCTGGCATGGGGTGAAATGATTGGGTTGTTAGCAGACGTAACGTGCAGCGGTCTGACAAACGGATCAGCGACGCGTATTAGTAATAAATGAAGCGGTCTGGCCTTCACTGCTCAGGCGCTGTTGCAGCGCGGCGGCTTCGGCGCGGGTAGCGTACCCGCCAAGCTGCACGCGATAAACATTGTTGCCTGCGTCTTCCACTTTCCCGGGCACACCATAACGCTGGCTCAGGCTTTTCATCATCTGCTGTGCACGCGCCGGATCGTTCAGCGCGCCGACCTGCACGACATAGCCCGCTGCGGTTCCCCGGCTGGCCGCAGGCGCGGCGCTGGCGGCGGCGGGAGCAGCAACCGCTGCCGGTGCGGCGCTGGCGGCAGCGGGCGGTTCACTGCCTTCCAGCACGCCGCTCGCTAAAGGCTGGGGCGCGCCAAGAAAGCCGCTGCTCTGCACCGGTGCACCCATGCTGTCACTGCTCTGCAGCGTGCTGTTACTGATAGCGTCCACATTCTGCGCTGGCGGCTGAGCAGCCGCTGCGCTGCCGCCATTCATGACTGCGCCACCACTCAGGTCCGGACGGGCGGGGAGGGCGTAACTCTGTTTCGCTACGACAGTGCCGATGGTGCCAGGACCGGAGAGTGAGCCGTCAGGCGCGACCTTGATAAAGTCGACCCGCACCCGCGAATTGTTCGAGATATTCAGGCGGTCACCGGCGGCGCGGGAGAGATCGATAATACGACCCGGCGTATAAGGACCGCGATCGTTCACCCGCACCACAATCTGACGACCGTTGGCGATATTGGTGACGCGCACATAGCTCGGCAGCGGCAGGGTAGGGTGGGCCGCTGTCAGCGCATCGGGATCGTAGGTTTCACCGATGGCGGTGCGGTTGCCCTGCGCTTCTTCACCGTACCAGGTGGCCAGACCGACTTCACTGAAGTTGGAGGGATCTTTAACGATGCGATAATTTTTGCCGTTGACGCTGTAATCCTGGCTGGTGCCCGGATTAACCGGCTCATAACGTGGCTCAACGCCCGGAATCTCTACCACTGGTCCATTGTATGCCGGTTGCGGCGGCGCCGTATTTTGGGGTTCCGGCGTGGTACAGGCCGCCAGAACCAGTGATGCCAGTGCAACGCCAAGCCATTCCTTACGCATCTGCAGCCTCTTAGACACTTTTAGATAACATTTTTCGGTGAGTGTGGATCGACATCACGATGCCAAATCCCGCCATAAGCACGATTAGCGCGGAGCCGCCATAACTGACCAGCGGCAGCGGTACGCCAACCACCGGTAAGATACCACTAACCATGCCAATGTTAACGAAAACATAAACGAATAAAATCAGCATTAAACCGCCCGCCATGACCCGGCCAAAGGTGGTCTGCGCCCGCGCGGCCACCACCAGTCCGCGCATGATCAGCAGCAGATACAGGGTCAGCAGCAGCAGCACGCCCACCAGCCCTAACTCTTCGGCCAGAACCGCAAAGATAAAGTCGGTGTGACGTTCCGGCAAAAATTCCAGCTGAGACTGGGTGCCCTGCAACCAGCCTTTGCCGCGCAGTCCCCCCGAGCCAATGGCGATTTTCGACTGAATAATGTGATAGCCGGCACCCAGCGGATCCGTTTCCGGGTCGAGCAGCATCATGACGCGATCGCGCTGATAGTCGTGCATCAGGAAAAACCACAGGATCGGGATAAAGGCGGCCACCAGCAGCACCGCCACGCCAATCAGTTTCCAGCTCATCCCTGACAGGAACAGCACAAACAAACCCGAGGCGGCAATCAGGATGGAGGTACCGAGGTCGGGCTGCGCGGCCACCAGCAGGGTAGGCACGAAGATCAGTACCAGCGCAATACCGGTATTTTTCAGCGTCGGCGGGCAGACGTCACGGTTAATAAAGCGCGCGACCATCAGCGGCACCGCGATCTTGGCAATCTCCGAGGGCTGAAAACGGACAAAGCCGAGATCGAGCCAGCGCTGTGCGCCTTTACTGATCTGACCGAAGGCATCTACCGCCACCAGCAGGATCACGCAGACAATATAGAGATAAGGTGCCCAGCCTTCATAGACACGCGGCGGCACCTGCGCCAGCACAATCATGATCACCAGGCCCATCGCGATCTGACCCAGTTTACGCTCCATCATGCCCGGGTCCTGACCACTGGCACTCCAGATCACCACGGCGCTGTAGGTCAGCAGGCCGAGGATGATCAGCATAAACAGCGGATCGATGTGGATGCGCATCCAGATTGATCGTTTCTGCGGACTATCTTGCATCGACATGTTTATTCACCTTCATAACCGGGCGGCACCGGGGCGGCGTCCGGCAGGACTGTATTGTTATCACCTAACATGATGTGATCCAGAATCTGGCGCATGACGGTGCCGACAGCCGGACCGGCGCCACCGTTTTCCAGAATAATGGTCACGGCAACCCGAGGTTTGTCATAGGGAGCAAACGCGGTCATTAACTTATGGTCGCGTAATCGTTCAGCAATTCTGTGGGCGTTATAGGTTTCGTTCTCTTTCAGGCCAAAGACCTGTGCCGTACCGGACTTGGCGGCGATTTTATAGGGCGCATCCGCAAAGCTCTTGTGCGCGGTGCCGTTAGGGCGGTTTGCCACGCCATACATGCCATCTTTGGCGATTTCCCAGTAGCCGGAATGGATATCGCCAATTGGCGCGGCAGGCGGCTGGCGATAGGGCACCAGCGTCCGGCCTTCACGGGTTGCGCGCAGGATATGCGGCACACGGATGATGCCATCGTTAATCAGAATCATCATCGCTTTGTTCATCTGCAGCGGCGTGGCCGTCCAGTAGCCCTGGCCGATGCCCACCGGAATGGTGTCACCCTGATACCACGGCTTTTTGAAGCGTCTCATCTTCCAGTCACGGGTCGGCATATTGCCGGCGCTCTCCTGCGGCAGGTCGATACCGGTCCGGCTGCCGTAGCCAAACTTATTCATCCATTCAGAGAGGCGGTCAATACCCATGTCATAGGCGACCTGATAGAAGAAGGTATCAGCAGACTCTTCCAGCGCTTTGGTGACGTTGAGACGACCATGTCCCCATTTCTTCCAGTCGCGGAAACGCTTTTCGGAACCGGGAAGCTGCCACCAGCCAGGATCGAAAACACTGGTGTTGCGGTTAATCACCCCGGCACTCATGGCGGAGACGGCGACATAGGGTTTGACCGTTGAGGCGGGAGGGTAGGCAGCCTGAATCGCGCGGTTATAGAGCGGACGGTTTTCATCTTCCAGCAGGCCGCGGTAATCCTTACTGGAAATCCCGTCGACAAATAAGTTGGCGTCGTAGCTGGGGGTGGAAACCATGGCGAGGATTTCGCCGGTGCGCGGATCGCTGACGACCACCGCTGCGCGACTGCCCGCCAGCAGGGTTTCAATATATTGCTGCAGCTTGAGATCGATCGTCAGATAGATATCACGGCCCGCCTGAGGCGACTCCTCATGCAGCTGGCGAATGACCCGGCCACGGTTGTTGACCTCAACCTCCTCAAAGCCGGTTTTGCCATGCAGGAGATCTTCATAATAGGCTTCGATGCCCAGCTTGCCGATATCGTGGGTCGCGGCGTAATTTGGCCAGATCCCCTCTTTATCGAGGCGGGCCACATCACGATCGTTGATTTTGGAGACGTAGCCGACCACATGCGTCAGCGTGGCACCGTAAGGGTAGTAGCGGCGCTGATAGCCTTTCACTTCCACGCCGGGGAAGCGGTACTGATTGACCGCAAAACGGGCGACCTGCACCTCATTCAGCGCGGTTTTCACCGGAATGGAGGTAAAACGACGCGAGCGTTTACGCTCTTTCTGGAAGTTTTCCAGATCTTCATCCGTCAGCTCCAGGATCGGGCGCAGATTCTCCAGCGTCTGTTGCAGGTTATCGACTTTTTCCGGCACCAGTTCAGCCTGATAGATGGTGCGGTTCAGCGCCAGCGGCGTGCCGGTACGATCGTAGATAATGCCGCGGCTGGGCGCGACAGGCACCAGTTTTATGCGGTTCTGGTTGGAGCGGGTACTGTAATCATCAAAGCGAAGGATCTGCAGATGGTAAAGGTTCACCACCAGGATTGAAGAGAGCAGCAAAATACCGACGAAGGCGAAAAACGCCCGACGGACAAAGAGTTTCTGTTCGGCGCTGTAATCGCGAAAGGCGTTGCTTTGTAATTTCATCCGCTACTTGTCATGTCTGCTGTGGGCTGATCGGTCATTCACGATGATAAGGATGATTTGCCGTGATGCTCCAGGCTCGATACAGACTTTCCGCGACCAGCACGCGCACCAGCGGATGGGGCAACGTCAATGCTGACAGGGACCAGCTCTGCTCTGCCGCCGCTTTGCAGGCGGGGGCCAGGCCTTCAGGCCCGCCAATCAGCAGGCTGACATCGCGGCCGTCCAGCTTCCAGCGTTCAAGCTGCTGCGCCAGCTGCGGGGTTTCCCACGGATGACCGGGAATATCCAGCGTGACGATGCGATTTCCTTTGCCGACCGCCGCTAACATCGCTTCGCCCTCTTTTTCAAGAATGCGTTTGATATCAGCATTTTTGCCGCGTTTCCCCGCGGTGACTTCGGTCAGCTCAAGTGGCATATCTTTCGGGAAGCGGCGCAGATACTCCATGAAACCGGTCTGCACCCAGTCGGGCATTTTCGTGCCGACGGCAACAAGTTGCAGTTTCACCGATTAGCCCCAGAGTTTTTCCAGCTCATACAGCTGGCGACTCTCTTCCTGCATCACGTGCACGATGACATCACCGAGATCAACCACGATCCAGTCCGCCGCGCTTTTACCTTCAATGCCTAAAGGCATCAGGCCAGCTAAACGGGACTCCTGCTCAACGTGCTCTGCGATCGAGGTCACATGACGCGTAGAGGTGCCGGTGCAGATGATCATGAAATCGGTGATGCTGGATTTGCCCTGAACGTCGATGGTCACGATGTCCTGACCTTTGAGATCATCAATCTTATCAATAACGAACTCTTGGAGTGCTTTACCTTGCAAAAGGTTCCCCTCTGAATCTGATGGTATCGGGCCGGCTGCGAGCCCGGAAAGTGCAGCCAGAAAATTAAGCGGCGCAGTATAGCATGCCCGGATCAGTCGCGATATAAGCCTTCGCGGTCGATATAGTCGATCACCGCCTGGGGCAACAGGTCGTCGCAGGGCTGGTTCTGATGGCGGCGGCGGCGGATTTCGGTTGCCGAAATGTTATACAGCGGCGTGTCTGCCAGCCAGATATGGCCCGCAGGCTGCTGATGCAGCTGCCGGATATCGCCGGCGAGGTGTTCATTGAGCCACTGCTGCATCTCTGGCGCCTCAAAGCGCGTGGCGTAGCCCGGCCGCTGGCACACCAGCAGATGACAGAGTGACAGCAGATCCTGCCAGCGATGCCAGCTGGCTAAGCTCAGTAAGGAGTCCTGACCAATGATAAATCCCAGCGGCTGGGCGGCACCGCGTTCGGCGCGCCAGGCCTCCAGGGTCGTCACGGTCCAGGAGGGCGTATCGCGCGCCAGCTCACGGGTATCAATATCAAACAGCGGCAAACCGGCGATAGCACAGCGCAGCATGTCGACCCGCTGGGCCGCACTGGCTTCCGGCTGCGGGCGATGGGGAGGGACATTATTGGGCAGCAGCGTCACGCGCTGCAGACCGGTCTGCTGCGCCAGCGCTTCGACCGGGCGCAGATGGCCGAAATGAATCGGATCGAACGTGCCGCCAAACAGCGCCTGCAACTCAGACATGCGCAAAACTCGTCGGAAAAGCCCGGCTGCTGAGCAGCAGCGTCAGGGTCTGCAACTGAGGCCACACCGGCTGTCCATAATCCTGCTTCAGCGTCACCTCAATCTGACTCAGCAGATGGATCGCGCGTTGCAGACGGGCAGCGTCGAGTCGCTGCAGCGCCTCGGTGAACAGCGCGCGGCGATTCTGCCAGATCCGCTGCTGATCCATCAGCGTGCGCAACGGCTGTTGTGCCTGATGACGTTGCAGATGCAGCAGCGTCAGCATATCGCGCTGCAGCGTGCGCAGCAGAATCACCACCTCGCTCTCCTCTTTCTCCAGCTGATGGAGGATATGCAGGGCGCGGCGGCTTTTGCCTGCCAGTAACGCATCCACCCAGTGGAAAGGGGTGAAGTGCGCTGCATCGCTGACCGCCTCTTCCACCCGCGGCAGCGTCAGTTTGCCGTCAGGCCACTGCAGTGAGAGCCGCTCCAGCGCCTGAGCAAGCGCCAGCAGATTGCCTTCGTAGCAGTAACAGAGCAGCTGCACGGCGGCGTCATCCACCGACAGCTTCAGCGCTCTGGCCCGATTTACCACCCAGCGGGGCAGTTGCGCCTGCTCTGGCGTCTGGCAGGGCACCATGACTGCAGAGGCGGACAGCGCTTTAAACCAGGCGCTGTTTTCCTGCGCACGGGTCAGCTTTGCCATCCGGCAGACCAGCAGGATATCGGCGTGCAGCAACTGCGACAGCTTAACCAGCTGCTCGGCCATTGCGGCGTTAGGGCCATTGTCGGGGAATTGCAGCGTGAGGGTCTGACGCTGGGCAAACAGACTCAGTGACTGGCAGCTGACAAACAGGCTTTCCCAGTCGGTCTGCGCATCCAGCGTAAAACTGAAATGTTCCTGGAATCCCTGCGCGGTTGCGGCGGCGCGAATGGCGTCGGCACTCTCCTGCAACAGCAGCGGTTCGTTTCCGGTTAATAAATAACAGGCGCGCAGCCCCTCACGGAGCTGCGCGCTGAGTTGCTCAGGATAAATCCTGATCATTGCAGACTGGTGGCAGAGGAAGTGGGCGCTTCCTTTGAAACCTGGCCCGGCACCGGAATCACGGACGCCGGTAAGGTCTCTTTGTTGTTGATCTGTGCGGCATGCACGGTCAGCAGCTTACGTATCAGCTGTTCGGCCGCACGCTGACGCATCTCCTGTGTAATCAGATCCTGCTCGGCATCTTTTGCCAGCGCCGCGTTCGGGTTATCGAAGAATGAGCGATAGACCGTGGTGCTGATTGGGTAGATGCCTTTGCCCGGCAACAGGACCTGCGCCGTTAGCGTCATGACCAGCTGATACTCAGCAGAGGTGCCGCTGATAAAGACCGAGGCGGTGTTACGTCCCGACACCTCAGGACCCAGACGCAGCGTCGGAATATCGGTGCGGTTCTGTTTAGTGTCTTCAACAATAGTGACATCGTTGATACGCAGCTGCTGACGCACAGTACGCGCAAGGGGTCCATAAGGATCGCCGGTTGAAACAATCAGGGTTTTCAGTTCGCTGGGCACCTGTGTGGTGCCACGCGGATGAAAACCACAGCCAGCGGTGATGACCACCGCCAGCATGACAAACAGCCTGATAATCGGATGTCGCACAGTTCCTCCTGAACTTAACCTACGACCAGGTTAAGCAGTTTGCCCGGTACATAAATGACTTTACGGATAGTCACACCGTCCAGGTATTTCGCCACCAGATGCTCCTGGGCAGCGCGTGCCTGAACCTGTTCCTGTGTTGCATCGGCGGCGACGGTGATCTTGCCACGTACTTTGCCGTTGACCTGCACCACAACCAGCAGTGAATCTTCAACCATAGCGGCTTCATCCGCAACCGGCCAGGTCGCTTCATCAATGGAGCCTTCGCCACCCAGCGTCTGCCACAGAACGTAGCTGGCGTGCGGGGTAAACGGATAGAGCAGACGAACGACCGCCAGCAGCGCTTCCTGCATCAGGGCGCGATCCTGCTCGCTTTCCTGCGGCGCGCGGGCCAGTTTATTCATCAGCTCCATAATCGCCGCGATAGCGGTGTTGAAGGTCTGACGGCGGCCAATATCATCGGCTACTTTGGCGATGGTTTTGTGCAGGTCGCGACGCAGCGATTTCTGCTCATCGTTCAGGCTCTCCACGTCCAGTGCCACGGTCGCACCCAGCTGGGTGTGCTCGTAGACCAGTTTCCAGACACGCTTCAGGAAGCGGTTTGCGCCTTCAACGCCAGACTCCTGCCACTCCAGCGTCATATCCGCCGGTGAGGCAAACATCATAAACAGACGCACGGTATCCGCGCCGTAACGCTCAACCATCAGCTGTGGGTCGATGCCGTTGTTTTTCGACTTCGACATTTTGCTCATGCCCGCGTAGATCACCTCGCGACCCTGCTTATCCACGGCCTTCACGATGCGGCCTTTCTCGTCACGCTCAACCTCAACGTCAACCGGTGAAACCCAGTTGCGTTCGCCGTTGTCGCCGAGGTAGTAGAAGGCATCAGCCAGCACCATACCCTGGCACAGCAGGCGTTTGGCCGGCTCGCTGGAGTTCACCAGGCCCGCATCACGCAGCAGCTTGTGGAAGAAGCGGAAATACATCAGGTGCATGATGGCGTGCTCGATACCGCCGACATACTGATCGACCGGCAGCCAGTAGTTCGCTGCAGCCGGGTCCAGCATACCCTCTTTGTAGTCGGCACAGGTGTAACGTGCGTAGTACCAGGAGGACTCCATGAAGGTGTCAAAGGTATCGGTTTCGCGCAGCGCAGGCTGGCCGTTTACCGTGGTTTTTGCCCACTCCGGATCCGCTTTGATCGGGCTGGTAATGCCATCCATCACCACATCTTCCGGCAGGATCACCGGCAGCTGATCTTCTGGTGCAGGCATTACGGTGCCATCTTCCAGCGTGACCATCGGGATAGGCGCACCCCAGTAGCGCTGACGGGAAACGCCCCAGTCGCGCAGACGGTAGTTCACTTTACGCACGCCCACGCCTTTGGCCGCCAGGGTATCTGCGATGGCGTTAAAACCGGCCGCATGATCCAGACTGTTAAATTCGCCAGAGTTGAACAGGGCGCCTTTGTCGGTCATCGCCGCCGCGCTGACGTCAGGAATGCTGCCATCCAGGTTAAGGACAACCGGCTTAATGGGCAGGTCATATTTAGTGGCAAACTCCCAGTCGCGCTGGTCGTGCGCCGGAACCGCCATCACGGCACCCGTGCCATATTCCATCAGAACGAAGTTAGCGACCCAGACAGGCAGGTGTTCGCCGGTCAGCGGGTGGACAACCGAGAGGCCGGTCGCCATGCCTTTCTTCTCCATGGTCGCCATATCGGCTTCAGCCACTTTGGTGTTGCGGCATTCAGCGATAAAGTCGGCCAGCGCCGGATTGTTCACCGACGCCTGGGTCGCCAGCGGATGGCCTGCAGCCACGGCCACATAGGTGGCGCCGATAAAGGTATCCGGGCGGGTGGTGTAGACAGTGACTTTCTCTTCGCTGTCAGCCACGTCGAAGGTGATTTCAACGCCTTCTGAGCGACCAATCCAGTTACGCTGCATGGTTTTGACCTGCTCAGGCCACTCGTCCAGCGTATCCAGGTCGTTCAGCAGCTCTTCCGCATAATCGGTGATTTTAATGAACCACTGCGGGATCTCTTTGCGCTCAACTCTGGTGTCACAGCGCCAGCAGCAGCCGTCGATCACCTGCTCGTTAGCCAGTACGGTCTGATCGTTCGGGCACCAGTTCACCGCCGAGGTTTTTTTGTAGACCAGGCCTTTTTCATACAGTTTGGTGAAGAACCACTGTTCCCAGCGGTAGTACTCAGGCTGGCAGGTCGCCAGTTCACGGCTCCAGTCATAGCCAAAGCCCAGCAGTTTAAGCTGGTTCTTCATGTAGGCGATGTTGTCGTAGGTCCACGGGGCCGGCGCGGTGTTGTTCTTCACCGCCGCGCCTTCTGCAGGCAGGCCGAAAGCATCCCAGCCAATCGGCTGGAGTACGTTTTTGCCGAGCATACGCTGATAACGCGCGATTACGTCGCCGATGGTGTAGTTACGAACGTGGCCCATGTGCAGGCGCCCAGAAGGATAGGGCAACATTGAAAGGCAGTAATATTTCTCTTTACCTTCCTGCTCAGTCACTTTAAACGTTTCGTTTTCATCCCAGTGTTGCTGCACACGGGATTCAATCTCTTCCGGGCGGTATTGCTCTTGCATGGCTGCCTGTGGTCCTTTGTGAATAACATTTTTCTGGCTTTAAGATCCGCATAGCATACCCATAAGGCCGCATATCAACAACACTTCCCACTTTTGCTGGCGCGATTTCTGCCGAAAGCGTCAGAACCTTCACCCTTTTGTAATTCCCTGTACAGACGACACGGCAAAAGCAACATTGCGACTAAACTTAATTCAGCGAGAGTCTGCATAAAAGGAGAACAAAATGAATAAAGTGGCTCAGGAATATCGCGAGTCGTTAGCCGTACTGACCGACCGTCTGCGTCAGGGCGATCGTAACCCGGATGCGCTGATTGACGGACGGCGAAGCCAGCTGCTGGCGCGCAACGATATGACGGAAGAGGAGATTGATCAGGTACTGCGCGCGGTCCGACGCGATCTGGAAGAGTTTGCGCGCAGCTATAGCGACGTCGAAGAACCGGTCGCGGACTCGCTCTTTATGCGCATTATCCGTGAGAGCGTCTGGAAAGAGCTGGCAGATATTACCGATAAGAGTCAGCTGGAGTGGCGCGAGGTCTTCCAGGATCTGCATCATCATGGGGTCTATCAGAGCGGGGAAGTGGTGGGGCTGGGGAATCTGGTGTGTGAAAAGTGCCAGTTTACCCGGGCAATCTACACGCCTGAAACGCTGTCACGTTGTCCGGAGTGCGGCCACGATCAGTTTCAGCGTCAGCCTTTTGAACCCTGATAGCGTCATCGCATGCGTGAGGCGGGCCACCGGTGGTGACCCGCATAATGGCCGGGGTTAGTGCAGGATTTTGGCGAGGAAATCTTTGGCGCGGTCAGACTGCGGATTATTAAAGAAGTCATCTTTATTGGTGTCTTCGATAATTTTCCCTTCATCCATAAAGATGACGCGATTGGCTACCTTGCGGGCAAAGCCCATCTCATGGGTTACCACCATCATTGTCATCCCCTCCTGGGCCAGTTCGACCATGACATCCAGCACCTCATTGATCATTTCCGGGTCCAGTGCGGAGGTCGGCTCATCAAACAGCATCGCGATGGGGTCCATGCAGAGTGCCCGCGCAATCGCCACGCGCTGCTGCTGGCCCCCGGAAAGCTGACCGGGAAACTTCTCAGCATGCGCGGCCAGACCCACTCGCTTCAGCAGTTTTAGCCCCTTCTCCCGCGCGGCCGCTTTGTCGCGCTTCAGCACTTTCACCTGCGCCAGCACCAGATTGTTGATAATGCTCAGGTGAGGGAAGAGTTCGAAGTGCTGAAACACCATGCCAACCTGACTGCGAAGCTGCGCCAGGTTGGTTTTTTTGTTGTTCACCTCGGTGCCATTCACCGCAATCACACCCTGCTGGATCGGCTCAAGTCCGTTAACCGTTTTGATCAGCGTCGATTTACCGGAGCCGGACGGCCCGCACACCACCACCACTTCACCGGTTTTGACCTCGGTTGAGCAGTCGGTCAGCACCTGAAAGTGACCATACCACTTAGAAACATTTTTCAGGCTAATCATTTAAACCGTCCTTTTTCTTTTCAGATAGCTGACCAACAGCGATGCACTCAGGCTGATCACGAAGTAGACCAGACCGGCAAACAGAACCATCTCCACCTGGGTCCCGTCGCGCTCACCAATGGTGGACGCGGTGCGGAAGAAGTCCGCCAGGCTTAAGACATAGACCAGTGAGGTATCCTGGAACAGCACGATACCCTGGGTCAGTAACAGCGGAACCATGGCGCGAAACGCCTGCGGCAGGATGATCAGTCTCATCGACTGCCACGGCGTCATGCCGAGCGCCAGCGCGGCGTTACCCTGGCCGCGTGAGATACTGATGATGCCGGCGCGAATAATTTCAGAGTAGTAAGCCGCTTCAAACAGCGAGAAAGCGACCATGGCTGAAATCAGCCGGATATCGGTTTTGGGCGACAGGCCCAGCACCTGCTGCAGAAAACTCGGCACCACCAGATAGAACCAGAGCAGCACCATCACCAGCGGCACGGAGCGGAACAGGTTGACATAAATTTTGGCGAACCAGCTGATCGGCTTAAAGCTCGACAGACGCATTACCGCCAGCAGCGTGCCCCACAGAATCCCGAAGACCACGGCGGTCAGGGTGATTTTAAACGTAATCACCAGGCCATTGAGCAGATAGGGCAGGCTGGGAGCAATGGAACTCCAGTCAAACTCGTACATTACTTGCCTCCCGCATTGCCTGGCAGCCGGACCTTGCGCTCGACCAGACTCATCAACAACATAATCACCAGGTTAATCGCGACGTAGGCGAGCGTAATGGCGGTAAAGGACTCATAGGCGTGGGCCGAATAGTCGAGCAGTTTGCCCGCCTGTGCGGCCATATCGACCAGACCAATGGTGGAGGCGATAGCTGAGTTCTTAACCAGGTTCAGCATTTCCGACGTCATCGGCGGGACAATCACGCGATACGCATTCGGCAGGAGCACATAGCGGTAGGTCTGCGGCAGGGTTAATCCCATCGCCAGACCTGCATTCTTCTGCCCGGTCGGCAGTGACTGAATGGCAGCACGGACCTGCTCGCAGACGCGGGCCGCGGTAAAGAGGCCAAGACAGATCATGGAGGAGAGGAAAAACTGAATGTTGGGATCCAGCTCCGACTTGAACCACATGCCGAGCTTCTCGCCCACCAGTTCAGGCGCGACCAGATACCAGAAGAAGAACTGGACGATCAGCGGGATGTTACGAAACAGTTCGACATAGCAGGTGCCAATGGTGGCCAGCAGGCGATTAGGCACGGTGCGCAGAATGCCGAAAAATGAACCCACGAAGAAGGCAATAATCCAGGCGCAGCAGGAGACGGCAATCGTCACCTGAAAACCGGACCACAGCCAGCCAAGGTAGGTCGTGTTACCGAACGGGGCCTGTTCGAGAAAGATGCCCCAGTTCCAATCGATACCCATAACGAGCTCCGGAAAAAAAGGGTAGCGAAGCTACCCTGAAGATTGATGAACGGCGTTTTATCTTCTGACGCAGGGGAACGACCCGTGTCAGTCTGTCTGTCCATGCCGCGGTTTCAGCAATCGAGAGGGCAGCCGGGCCGCCCTTGTTATACCCGCCGTCTTTCAGGCTGCAATGTTGCTGGCTGCGTTGATTCACGCGAATCACTTACCTGCGTAAGCGCATCGGGATTCACTCTCTGGCCACCGTAATGCAACCTGAAATCCATTGGGTATTTTGTTGTTAATTCAGTGCTTTATCGTTCGGCGCCTTGAACAGTGCTTTCATGTCTTCAGACAGTTCAAAGTTCATGTTCAGGTTCTTAGGCGGAATCGGCTGTTTAAACCAGGTGTCGAACCATTTTTCAGCCTGACCGGAGGTCTGGGCTTTAGCGATGGTTTCATCCACCAGGGCTTTGAACTGTGGATCATCTTTACGCAGCATGCAGCCATAGGCCTCTTTGGACTGCGGCGTGCCTATGATTTCCCAGTTGTCCGGTTTTTTCGCTTTTGCGCGTTCGCCAGCCAGCAGCGCGTCATCCATCATAAAGGCCACGGCACGACCGGTTTCCAGGGTGCGGAAAGAGTCGCCGTGATCTTTTGCGCTGATGATGCGCATATCCATTTTCTGCTCGTCATTGAGTTTATGCAGCAGCACTTCAGAGGTGGTGCCGGAGGTCACAACGACGGTTTTGCCTTTCAGGTCAGCGAAATCTTTGATTGGGCCACCTTTCTTCACCAGCAGACGGGTGCCGATGACAAAAATGGTGTCAGAGAAGGCTGCCTGTTTCTGGCGCTCAAGGTTATTGGTGGTCGAGCCACACTCATAATCGTAGGTGCCGTTCTGCAACAGCGGAATACGGTTCTGAGAGGTGATAGGGATCATCTTGACCTGCAGATCCGGCTTGTTCAGTTTTGCTTTGATGGCGTCCACGATGGCGTTGGAATAGGCCTGTGAATAGCCCACCACTTTTTGCTGGTTGTCATAATAAGAAAAGGGAACTGATGATTCGCGATGCCCGACCACAATAACGCCATTGTCATTGATCTTTTTCAGGGTGCCGCTGAGATCTTCCGCCTGGGCCGCTCCCGCCGCTGCGCTGATCAGCAGAAGAGATAATGCCACTTTGCGTAGTTGCATGTTCCAACTCCTTCGTATGAAAAAGGCACAGGCTATAACCTGCGCTGATTATGATGTTGTGTCTGTTTTTTGCTGCGTCCGGGCTCTTTCTGCGCTGAAAACGAGCGCAGAAGAGTCACTAACATAGCGGATTGTTAACGCAATGAAACAAAAAAGTTTCTGTTTTGCGAGGTGATACGCACCAAAAAAAGGCAAATATCCCGCGCTGCGCGGTAACGGTGCAGCGGTGCGGATGGTTTTGGTGCAACCGGCTCGCTGTCAGCGCCTGCAATCAGCCTGTTTGTGAAAAACACTGAAATAATTAGCAATCATCGTGCCAGAAAGCGGTTCAGAGCGATAAAGGCAGCAGAGTATGCGGTCAGGAGAGTGAGTTATATCGGGGATAAAAAAATAAAAAACGAAGCCTCAGAATGCTGACACACCCGAAGCCGGATGAATCTGGCAGTAAAGCGTCAGATGAAAGCACAGGGAACAGGGGCTGAAGCGGAAAGTGACCCGCGCCATGGACGACGCGGGTCGGGGGTGTCAGAGAGGGCGGTTTTTGCCTGACCGTGTTCCCTGCGCTGGCTGAATCTCACCGCTGGCCTTGCGGCATCCAGGCGGTTATCGACGGCGACGCAGCAGGGCAATCACCGCAGCCAGCAGCGTCAGAGACCACACCGGCCAGACGCCCGCCTTCGCGTAGGGCGTTTCCCCCTGGGTCGGGGTGACTTTGCTGGTCAGGACATCGCGGGTGAACTGCGGCAGAATTGACGCCACATCGCCTTTCGCATCCACCACGGCCGTGACGCCATTGTTAGTGCTGCGCAACAGCGGACGACCCAGTTCCAGCGCCCGCATCCGCGCCATCTGGAAATGCTGCCACGGGCCGATCGAGTGACCAAACCAGGCATCATTAGAAACGGTCAGCAGGAAGTTCGTATCGGGATGGAAGTTGGCCCGCACCTGCTCACCCAGCACGATCTCATAACAGATCGCCGTGGTAAGGTGATATCCCGCCACGCTGAGCTGCGGCTGGAGATAGTTGCCCCGGCTGAACGCGGACATCGGTAAATCGAAGAACGGAGCCAGCGGACGCAGCAGATCGGCCAGCGGCACAAATTCACCAAACGGCACCAGATGATTTTTCTGGTAGCGGTTGCCACTGAAGTAGTTGTACGGCGCTTTGCCGCCCAGCACGATGACCGTGTTGTAGTCGTGATAGCGGTTCTGCTCCAGCCGGGAGTCAACAATACCGGTGACCAGCGAACTGCCGCGCTGACGCAGCTCATCATCCAGTGAACGCAGGAAGGGCTGCTGGTTGCTTTCCAGATCGGTTATCGCTGACTCCGGCCAGATAATGATCGGCGCTTTGCCCATCAGCGGCTGACTGAGGCCGGTGTAAATGCGCAGCGTGTTAAGCAGCTGCTGCGGGTCCCACTTCATGGATTGCGGAATGTTGCCCTGAACCAGCGCCACCTCGACGGTGCGTTCGGGCATCGGCTCAACCCACTGGAGGTAGCGCAACGGCCACGGCAGCGCCAGCAGCAGCAGCGCGGCGATCAGACTTCTGACATTGCGCTGCTGCAGGGCATAAGCCAGCAGCCCGGCGATAACCATGAGCAGGAAGGTCAGGGTTTCAACGCCCGCCAGCGGTGCCAGACCCTTCAGCGGTCCGTCGATCTGGCTGTAACCAAACTGCAGCCACGGAAAGCCGGTCAGCACCCAGCCGCGCAGAAACTCGGTGATCTGCCACAGCGCCGGGGCGGCCAGCACCAGCCGCCACAGTGAAGTGCGAGGCCACAGGCGGTTCAGCACACCGGCAAACAGGGCTGGATAGAGCGCCAGATAGGCGGCGAGCAGCGCCACAATAAACACGTTTACCGGGCCGGGCATACCGCCAAAGGTGGCGATGCTGACGTAAACCCAGTTGACGCCGCTGCCAAACAGGCCCAGCCCCCAGACAAAGCCGATGGCGCTGGCCTGCGGAGTGGAACGGTTAAGGGTCAGCAGCTGTAAACCGCACAGTGACAGCAGTGCGGCGGGCCAGAAATCGTAGGGGGAGAAGGCGAGGGTGCCAGACGCACCCGTTATTAAAGCCAGCAGCAGGCGAACCCGCTGACGCGGGTAAAGTGAGGCGAAAGCCATAGACTTATTCGTCTTCCAGTTGAGGTTGTGGTGCGTTTTCCGGAATAGTCACATGAACCTGGATGATGCGTCGGCTGTCCGCCATCGCCACCTTGAACTGGTAACCTTCAATCTCGATGCTTTCACCACGTGCAGGCAGATGGCCGAAGCCCTGCATCACCAGGCCCCCGATGGTGTCGACTTCATCATCACTGAACTGCGTGCCAAACACCTCATTGAAATCTTCAATGGCGGTCAGCGCGCGCACCGTGAAGGTGTGGCGGTTGAGCTGACGGATATCACGATCTTCTTCGTCGTCATACTCATCTTCAATCTCACCGACGATCAGTTCCAGGATATCTTCAATGGTCACCAGGCCGGAGACGCCGCCAAACTCATCAATCACGATCGCCATGTGGTAACGCTGGGAGCGAAACTCTTTCAGCATCCGATCCACACGCTTACTTTCCGGCACCACCACCGCAGGACGCAGCACTTTTTCAATGCTGAAAGGTTCGGATTCGCTGCTCATAAACGGCAGTAAATCTTTCGCCATCAGGATACCTTCCACATGATCTTTATCTTCGCTGATCACCGGGAAGCGGGAGTGCGCGGAGTCGATGATGACATCCAGACACTCTTCAAGGCTCTGATTCCGTTTCAGGGTGATCATCTGCGAGCGCGGGATCATGATGTCACGCACGCGCTGCTCCGCAATATCCAGAACCCCTTCGAGCATGTCGCGGGTGTCCTGGTCAATCAGCTCTTTGTTGTTCGAGTCGCGGATCAGCTCCAGTAGCTCATCACGGTTTTTGGGTTCGCCGTGAAAAAGCTGGTTGATTAACAGGGAGAAAAATCCCTTTTTACTACTGGGTGCATCGCTGTTTTGAGAATGGTCGTCGCTCATGGCGGTTTTTAAAGATCTCTCTGGTGAGGAATGGGGGCTGTCAGCCACATGCACTGACAGCCGGATAGCCTGAATGCGGGACTCAGGCGTCTTCTTTCTCCGAAATGTACGGATCAGGATACCCAAGAGCAAGCATTATCTCGGTCTCCAGCCCTTCCATTTCATCGGCTTCATCGTCATCAATATGGTCATATCCCAGCAGATGCAGCGTGCCGTGCACGACCATGTGGGCCCAGTGCGCCTCCACGCTTTTACCCTGTTCAGCCGCTTCCTGCTCAACCACCTGACGGCAGATAATGAGATCGCCCAGCAGCGGCAGCTCAATACCCGGCGGGGCTTCAAACGGGAAGGAGAGCACGTTAGTCGGCTTGTCTTTACCGCGATAAGTCAGATTAAGCTCATGACTTTCGGCTTCGTCAACCAGACGGACGGTGACTTCGCTGTCGGGCTGAAAAGGGGCAACCGCCGCCGAGAGCCAGCGATGAAACTGGCTTTCATCCGGCAACCCTGCGCTGTTTTCACAGGCGACCTGCAGGTCGAGAATCACCTCGCTCATTTGCTCTCCTGGGTTGCGCTCTGCGCCGCCAGTGCTTCACGTTTGCGCTCTTCAGCCTGCTGGTCACGCCGGGTCTGATCGGCCGCTTCCCAGGCTTCATAGGCGGTGACAATGCGGGCCACGACAGGATGGCGAACCACATCCTCGCTGTGGAAGAAGTTGAAGCTAATCTCCTCCACATCAGAGAGCACCTCAATGGCGTGACGCAGGCCGGACTTAACGTGGCGCGGCAGGTCAATCTGGGTCACGTCACCAGTAATGACCGCTTTGGAGTTGAAGCCGATACGCGTCAGGAACATTTTCATCTGTTCGATGGTGGTGTTCTGGCTCTCATCAAGAATGATAAACGCATCGTTCAGGGTACGACCACGCATGTAGGCCAGCGGGGCCACTTCAATGACGTTGCGCTCCATCAGCTTTTCAACCCGCTCGAAACCGAGCATTTCAAACAGCGCATCGTAGAGCGGACGCAGATAGGGGTCGACTTTCTGGCTCAGATCGCCGGGCAGGAAGCCCAGTTTTTCACCCGCTTCTACCGCCGGACGGGTCAGCATGATGCGACGGATCTCCTGACGCTCCAGCGCGTCCACCGCGGCGGCCACGGCCAGATAGGTTTTACCGGTACCGGCCGGGCCGATACCAAAGGTGATATCGTGGTCGAGGACATTTGCGATGTACTGCGCCTGGTTCGGCGTGCGCGGTTTGATAACGCCACGTTTGGTCTTGATGTTGACCGCTTTACCGTACTCCGGCACGCTGTCGGCGGTTTGCTCCAGCACCCGGCTCTCTTTGATGGCGAGATGAATCTGGTCCGGCTCGATATCCGGAATGTCGCCGCGCACGGGCGCCGTATCCACATAGAGCGTTTTCAGGATATCGGCGGCGGCATTGACGCACAGCGGGCGTCCAACCAGCTTAAAGACGTTGTCGCGACGATTGATCTCAATACCCAGTCGGCGCTCAAGCTGTTTCACATTGTCATCGAACGGCCCGCACAGGCTCATCAGACGACGGTTATCAGCCGGTTCAAGGGCGATTTCACGAGTTTCGATATTCAAACGAATCCTTTGGGTCACTCAGGGCCAGTTATGGGGTGTGTCTGACGCACCGTTGAGCTTAACCGGATGCACCATAACGAAATTATTTATGCCGTAACGCCTGGGCGCAAGCTTAAGGAGAGATATTTGGGCAACAGCTTCAGAAAGCAAGTGTCGCAATGTGAAACGGGCGGCAGCGCGAAGCGCGCTGCCGCACAATAAAGCCGGTATCACGGCTGGAAGAGACCCACGCCGATGTCATTCTCTTTGCGGGTGCGGGCAATCACAGACGCCGGGCTCTGTGCCATGCGCAGGCCCATCTCATCTTCGGTGCGCACCAGCCTGCCGCGCAGGGAGTTGGTGTAGACATCGACAATTTCAACATCCACAAACCGGCCGATCATCTCAGGTGAGCCTTCAAAGTTGACCACGCGGTTATTTTCGGTGCGGCCAGAGACTTCCATGACGTTCTTGCGGGAGATGCCTTCAACCAGAATACGCTGCACGGTGCCCAGCATGCGGCGACTGATCGCCTGCGCCTGCTGGTTGATGCGATCCTGCAGGATCCACAGACGCTGCTTCTTCTCCTCCTCGCTGACATCATCCGGCAGGTCAGCGGCGGGTGTGCCGGGACGGGCTGAGTAGACAAAGCTGAAGCTGACATCGAAATTCACGTCGGCGATGAGCTTCATGGTCTGCTCGAAATCCTGCTGGGTTTCACCCGGGAAACCGATGATGAAGTCAGAGCTGATCTCAATATCGGGACGCGCCGCGCGCAGCTTGCGGATAATCGCTTTATATTCCAGTGCCGTGTGAGCGCGTTTCATCAGCGTGAGAATGCGGTCTGCGCCGCTCTGCACCGGCAGATGGAGGAAGCTCACCAGCTCCGGCGTATCACGGTAGACATCGATGATGTCATCCGTGAACTCAATCGGGTGGCTGGTGGTGAAGCGGATGCGGTCAATACCGTCGATGGCGGCGACCAGGCGCAGCAGCTCAGCGAAGGTACAGGTGTCGCCATCAAAGGAAGCACCGCGCCAGGCGTTGACGTTCTGACCCAGCAGGTTTACTTCGCGCACGCCCTGCGCCGCCAGCTGAGCAATCTCCAGCAGAATGTCGTCACACGGACGGCTCACTTCCTCACCACGGGTGTAAGGCACCACGCAGAACGTACAATATTTGTTGCAGCCTTCCATGATGGAGACAAAGGCTGTCGGACCTTCTGCGCGGGGTTCCGGCAGGCGGTCAAACTTTTCGATTTCCGGGAAGCTGATGTCTACCACCGGGCTTTTACTGCCGCGCACGGTGTTGATCATTTCCGGCAGGCGGTGCAGGGTCTGCGGGCCAAATACGATGTCCACGCAGGGCGCTCGCTGACGAATATGATCTCCTTCCTGTGACGCCACACAGCCGCCCACGCCAATGATCACATCCGGGTTACGCTCTTTCAGCTTTCTCCAGCGCCCCAGCTGGTGGAAAACCTTCTCCTGCGCTTTTTCGCGGATAGAGCAGGTGTTAAGCAGCAGAACATCCGCTTCTTCAGCGACCTCGGTCAGCGTATAGCCGTGCGTACTGTTCAGCAGATCAGACATCTTCGATGAATCATACTCATTCATCTGACATCCCCAGGTTTTGATATGCAGTTTTTTTGTCATCGCGCTAGCCATTGATTCAGTGCAGTGAAGTGCGGGGCGCGTATTGTAATGCTTTGATGCGGTTGTGACCAGCCTGCGGGCTTTTCTGTCAGCTATCCGGTTTTCCGGTACACTTTGCTGTATTCAGACCCGTGTTGCGCAGGCGGACGGCAATAAGAGAAGGATAGAAGCAATGCAGGATAATCAGTTTGATGTGGTGATTGTCGGGGGAGGCATGGTGGGTGCTGCGCTGGCCTGTGGACTGACGCAGCAGCGTTTCCGCGTGGCGGTCATTGAACGCGCCGAGCCCGCCCCCTTTGATGCCGACAGCGATCCCGATCTGCGCATTTCAGCGATCGGTTCCTCCTCGGTGGCGTTACTGAAGCAGCTTAGCGTCTGGCCGCGGGTGGAAGCGATGCGAAGCGCCCCTTATCGCAGGCTGGAAACCTGGGAGTGGCAGACGGCGCAGGTGAGTTTCGATGCCGCCTCGCTGGGATTGCCGGAGCTGGGCTTCATGGTCGAGAACAGCGTTCTTCAGCGCGCGTTGTGGGAAGAGATGCAGTCGCGGGATGTGACCTGCTACTGCCCGGCCACGCTGGAAAATCTGCAGCCGGAAAACGGCGGCTGGCGCGTCGACCTGAGCGATGGCGTGACGCTGCATACCCGGCTGGTAATCGGCGCCGATGGGGCCAATTCGCAGGTGCGGCAGATGGCCGGCATCGGGATTCATGGCTGGAGCTATGCGCAGTCCTGTTTACTGATCAGCGTGACCTGTGAACATCCGGCAGGCGATGCCACCTGGCAGCACTTCACTCCTCAGGGGCCACGCGCCTTTTTGCCGCTGTATGACAACCGGGCCTCGCTGGTCTGGTATGACGCACCGGCAAGAGTCCGTCAGCTTCAGGCGATGCCGATGGCCCAGCTGGAAAAAGAGATTGCCAGTCACTTCCCGGCGCGGCTGGGACGTTTTAAAGCCCACGCGGCGGGCAGTTTCCCGCTGGTGCGCCGTCACGCTTCGCAGTATGTGCTGCCGGGGCTGGCGCTGGTTGGCGATGCGGCGCACACCATCAATCCGCTGGCCGGGCAGGGCGTCAATCTGGGCTATCGCGATATTGATGCGTTGATTGATGTGCTGGTCAGCGCGCGCGATGCGGCGGAAGAGTGGGCCTCTGAGCGGGTGCTGCAGCGTTATCACCGCAAGCGCCGCCGCGACAACATGCTGATGCAGGGGGGGATGGATCTCTTCTACTTCGCCTTCAGCAATCAGCTGGCTCCGCTGCGGTTTGCACGAAATCTCGGCCTGATCGCCGCCGAACATTCCGGGGTACTGAAGCGGCAGGTGCTGCGCTACGCGCTGGGATTGTAACAGACAGGCGGTCTGGCTCGCCGCAGGGTGGGTCAGCCGTCAGAAAGGCAGACGACAAAAACAACAAAGCCCGCAAAAGCGGGCCTGTTGTGCAATTTGGCTGGGGTGCAGGGATTCGAACCCCGGAATGCTGGTATCAGAAACCAGTGCCTTACCGCTTGGCGACACCCCAATAATGGTGTTTTTCAAATTGTCTTTGTATGGCTGGGGTGCAGGGATTCGAACCCCGGAATGCTGGTATCAGAAACCAGTGCCTTACCGCTTGGCGACACCCCAATTATATGG